>JBEKYH010000109.1:0-12033 GCA_049511115.1 Tepidisphaeraceae bacterium
GTGGGAGACTCCACCGTGCCCGGTAAGCCCAAATGACCGACAAAAAGAAATGAACTTAAGAACGAGTTTGAGAAGGAAATGTCAGTTTCAGGTGCAAGGTTGGCAGCGGGCACGCTGTCAACGGTCACGCTGCCGGCGGTCGAGACCTGCAGCGGCACATTTGCCCGGTCGGTCGCCAGTTTGTTGTCGGCTGCCGCGAGAATCGCCTGATCCGTCTGCACATTGTTCGCATCGGTCGTGGCGTCGGACTGCTGTTTGGCGAGTGCGTCGGTATAGGCGGGCGTGGACGCGAGGAGAGCGGCGACATTCACCTTGTCGCGGGCCACTTTGGCGGCCGTCGCGGCTTGATCCGCTTGCAACTTTTTCACCGATTTACGCACGATCCGCACCAGGGCCGCTTCATCAGTGGCGAGGAGGCTCTGCGCCTTATCCTCAGCCGGAATGCGGCCGTCGCTTTGCATGAGTTGAATCTTCGCCTGATCAGAAATGACCGTTTTTATATTCGCCTTTGCCGTCGCCGCGACGGCGGCCTGATCCGCCGCGGCGATAGTCGCGCCGGCGGCTTCATCCGCGAGAAGTTTGTTCTGCTGAGTTGAACCGTTGATGGTGGCGTGGTGAGCCGTCGCAACGGCGGCGGCATCGGCGGTGGCATCGGTGGATTGGGTGGTCTGATCGCTGGTCAATTGAGCTTGAATGGTGTTGATTTCGGATATGTCGGCGGTGGTGTCGGCATCGCTGGCGGGTAGATTCGAACCGCTCAAACTAAGGGTGCCGCTGTTTATGGTGGTGCCACCGGTATATGAATTCCCACTGGCAAGCGTATTTATGTCCGATTGCAACTGCTCTTTGTCCGCCGCGATGATCGCGTTATCCACCTGAATTTGCGCCGAAGCAGCCGTTTGATCGGCCGTCTGTTTGGCCACCGCCGCCGTATAGGCCGGGGTGGACTGCAAAAGCGCCTGAATGGCGGCGTTGTCGTTGGCGACCGTCGCTTGGGTGGACACCTGATCGTTTTGCAGTTGCGTTACCGCAGCGCTGACGGCGGCCTGCAACGCCGCCTGATCGCTCGCTAGCGTGGTTTGATCTGTTGCCAGTGCGGTAGCGTTGCCGGCGTCGGCGGCGATTTGCTTGTAGTCATCGGTGACCGTGGGCAAGCCGTTCGTGGCGGCAGTGCTGATCGCCGTCTGGTCGTTGCTGATGGTGGTGGAAGCTGCCGCCTGATCGGCGGTGAGTTGAGCCTCCTGCGAGGACGGGTTCACGATCTGCGCCTCAATCGCCGACACGGCCGCGGCATCGGCGCTGGCCTGGGCTTGCGTGGTCGTCTGATCGCTCTGCAGGTTGGCGTTGGCGTAACTGACTTCCGCCTGATCGGCGGCAATAATCTGCGCAGGGGTTAACTGGGAAAGATGGAGATGCGACGTCGCCGACAAGAGCCGTCGCGACTCCAGAGGGTCCAATACAAAGCGGGCCATCTATCCTGCCTCCTTAGACGGCAATTGTGCGCGAAATAGGGCCGCAGTCAAGTTAATTTTTCAATACCACACGGTGATGACAATATTCGTGTCTTTCGTCTTGCCATCCCAGACGCCGATGGTCGTATTGGTGATTTTGACCTCGATGTCGGGATGGGCTTCGAGCCAGTCGTTGATGCGTTCCTCGACGCGCTCGACGGCGTCGTCGCTCAGGCGGCCGTGAAAGACCTTCATGTGGACCGCGCCGTTGCCGGTGAGATTGGACTTGCGCTTGTATTTCTTTTCGTCACCCGCCATCTTCATGCCGTAGACCTGAATCTTGCTGACGGTGGGATGGGCCGAATGGTTCTCCTCGATGGCCACGGGCGAAAGATCGTCCTTGGAATGGAGAGGGGCCGGGGCCGGGATCGGCCGCGGCGGAAGAGCCGTGGGCGCACCGGGCGCATGGGGCGCGTGCGGGGCGCTCGATGAATGCGGGGCATGCGGCACGCTCGGCGCATGCGGCGCAGACGGATGCAGCGAACTCTGTTCAGACGGATGGCGCGTAACGCCGGGGATGGAAAGCGGGTCGCTCATTGCAAAACCTCCACGATGTGAATGCCTTCAAGACCTGACGCCAAAGAAATGACAAAAATATCCTATCATCCGCTTTCATGGAGAGGAAGCGGAAAAACGCCTAAATTCGGCGTAGGGGATACTTACTACCGGTCAGCTTCCGTAGCGCTTCGCGCGCGATCTACCCCTTCCGCATTCGGTTCAAGTGCTTTGGCGACGTGGACAAACAGATTTGTCAGCGGCGGGTCCACGCCCTCGCGTACCAGCCGCCGAACGCTGGCGGCGTATTGGCTTTTCCATTCAGGATCAACCGGCGCTGGAACTTCTGAGGGCCAGCCGGGCACGGGACTGCCGGGAGGCATGCGGCGAATCAACGCCTTATTCACCGCATATCTTGCGGCAATTAGCTTGCTCCTTCGCCGATTGTTTGGCATCCTTCACATCTGATATGAGACAAAACCCCACCTACATCCATGCAAAAGCCGGCTGGCCAAAGTTCACCTGGGACACGGAAAACCTGGCCGCGCAGCTCGCCGCGGTTCGGCACAAGCAGGGCCGATTGTTGGGCAAAATGGAATCACTCGGTTTCGACCTCCAGGCCGAGGCAAATCTGGCCGTCCTCACGAGCGACGTGGTGAAATCTTCCGCCATCGAAGGAGAAAAGCTGGAGCCAGGCGAGGTGCGGTCCTCGATCGCGCGACGGCTGGGGCTGGATATAGCCGGCTTGCCCAAGGCAAGCCGGGATGTAGAGGGCGTCGTCGAGATGATGTTGGACGCGACGCAGAGGTTCGAGAAGCCCCTGACCAAAAACCGTCTCTTCGACTGGCATGCGTCGCTATTTCCGACCGGCCGCAGCGGCATGAGCCGCATTACCGTTGGGGCTTGGCGAACGAAGGAATCCGGCCCAATGCGGGTCGTGTCCGGCCCCATCGGCCGGGAGAAAACCCATTTCGAGGCGCCTGCTGCAGATCGCCTTGAATCAGAAACGTCACAATTCATCAAGTGGTTCAACGCGCCGACGGCAGTCGATCCCGTGCTCAAGGCCGGCATCGCGCATTTCTGGTTCGTGACCATCCATCCCTTTGAAGACGGAAATGGCCGCATCGCTCGGGCCCTCGCCGATATGTCTTTGGCTCGCGCCGATGGCACGAAGGACCGATTCTACAGCATGTCCGCCCGGATCGAGGCGGAGCGAAGTGAGTACTACCTGCAACTGGAATCCGCGCAACGCGGCGAAATGGATATCACGCGTTGGCTGGCGTGGTTCCTCGGCTGCCTGGACCGCGCCATCACTGGCGCAGATGAAACACTGGGTGCCGTCCTCCACAAAGCTCGGATGTGGGAGCGCATCAATCGCCGGCCGATCAACGATCGCCAGCGGCGTGTCATTAACCGACTGCTTGACGGGTTCACGGGTTTCCTCTCGACCTCAAAGTACGCCAAGCTCGCCAAGTGTTCCAGCGACACTTCCCTCCGTGATGTGCAAGATCTGTTGGATCGCCGCATCCTGATCCAGAACTCCGCCGGCGGCCGAAGCACGAGTTATCGCCTTGGCAACCCGGAGGATGTGGTGGATTGACTTGCCGACCAATCAGTGACTTCCGCCAATCGGGGCGACTGGATTCGAACCAGCGACCTCTTGACCCCCAGATTGCATAAGCACGACAATTCTCGAAGTGATGTCGGATTTGGCGAAATAATCGGTTGATAATAATCGGGGATGGAGGTATGGTTGGTGCGTCGTCCCCGCTTAAATTGCAGTTGGAGCAAAAGATGGGAAAAGTGCAAGTAACCGGCCGGCGCATTCCCCAGCTATTTAGTTCACTGATGATGGCGATGAGCCTCTGGGGCGGGACTTGGGTACCCGCTTGCTGGGGGCAGGTTACCTTTTCGATAAAGGATAGCAACGATTGGATCATCACGGACGACGGCATCTCAATGGATTACAATCCCTCCCAGCAACAGATTGGAGACTTAACATTCAACGGCAGCGGGTATTTGTTGAACGGCAACATAGATGCGGAATACGCAGGTACTCCGTATGGTACGGGACCCCAAACCTTCAATTACCAGTTGGGGCCCAAGGATGGGAATGGCTACGCATACGTGGACGTGTGGACGACCAATGCGTCAACGGGAAGCAGCGTCAACCCGCTGACCTACGCATTCCATTACGTGGTGTTCGCAAACGATCCGACGGTTTACTGTTATGACGCGGTGAGCCACGCCGCGACCGATCCGGCCACATCGATCGGCGCGGGCGAGTTCCTTTTCCGCAGCAATACTGCCTATTTCCAGAACCTCTATCAGGTGGCTACCGGCCCTAATAATCTGGGGCCGCAGACGATCACGAATATCGCCAGCGCCAATGCGAATTACGCAGCCGATACGGCGGAGGCCGGCAGGACCGTGCAGAACGTCACTTACGACCTGTCGGGCAGCGGCATTTCCAGCACCTCCAGTATCGGGGGCACCAGTTCCGGCGACAACGGCACCAATTTCTTCACCAAGTATGACACCGGCGTGTACCAGCAATTTTACCAGGCCGAGACTATCTACGGCTCCCAATATGCCGTCACGAATGTCATGCCCTCGGAAGAGAGTTGTTTGGATGGGCCGACGCATCAGATGGGCGGCGTAACGGACCCATTACTTCTGGACCAGTCCTTTGCGACCGATCACGACGGCCTGGACTCCAGCTCCTATACCGGCGATCCCGGCGATGCGCTTCAATGGTCGGCCGGACAGGTTGCCAGCAAGGTGTTCGGGCCTTTTGGGTTTAGGATTTCCTCGGACACTTCGCAAACCCCCTCGCAGATCAATCAGGCCGCCATCAACGCGATTCCCAATGATGACGCGGAATTTGCAACAGATACGGAGTTGGCCGCCAACGGCTATATTCCCGATAACGAGCCGGGCGCGGCGCCGCTGCGCGGAACCGTGCAAATCAACGCCTCCAACTCAGCGACCTATAGCACCAGCGCTACCGGCATGATCGCGGCAAATGGTTGGAGCCCCAATTCCGACAACAACACCGTTGTCCTCTCCCAAAACAATGTGAACTTTCAAGAAACCAGCGCGGGATATTGTTATTGGGGCCAGCTTTCGCAAAGCGGCAACGTGACTCTCAATAATGTCGTCCCCGGGACTTACCGGTTGTCGCTATATGAGCTTGGCCAATGGGGAACGACGGTCTACAACAATGTCGTGGTAGGGGGTCTGGCGTCTGACGGCGTTCATGGGACTATCACCGTTCCCGGATATGGTTCAACGCCTGGAGCGGGTCTGAAGTTTGTTCCCGAGAACTTCGGGACGGCTCCGCCGATCTGGACCATCGGCTCGCCGGACCGCTCCGACAATGAATTCACCAACGGTCACGACTCGTCGTATAACCCCGGTTCATCAGGTCCCGACCTGCGGCAATACTACGGCGCATACAACTACTGGGCGGAAGAGGCGGCCATGGGGAATCCAGGAACGGTTGTCTATTACGCAACCGCCGTCGGCTCAACTCCGGCGACCAATGACCCCAACGCCTGGATCGGCAATCAGTGGCTGAAGTTCAATCCACCGCTGTTCGATCCAGTCAACAGCACCACGGACTATTACACCAGTTCCAACAACCCGAACGTCGGCTCCAGCGCTAAATCGAATGAAGTGAACAACGGCACGGATTTTGGCGAGCCGGCCTATGTAGAGTCCGGCGGTGGCGCCGCCAGCTATGAGGGGACTCCCTGGAGCGTTCGCTTCACCTGCACGCAAGCGCAGCTCAACCAGGGCCAGTATGTCGTTCTTTCCGTCGGGGCGGCCGCGTTGAAATCTGATCTTACCGTATCGCTCAATGGCCATGCCGATGCACAATGGACCAATGAAGAGAGTGGTACGGACGATGCTTCGCTTCGCAGCAGCGATTCCGCTTTTTACCAGTGGGCGGCATTCCAGTTTCCCACGTCCGATCTCTTCGCCGCGGGCAGCCTCAACACCTTTACGTTCGCGGTCAGTTCGGGCGATGGCGTCATGTACGATGCGCTTCGCATGGAGATCACCAATACCTCGGCCAATCCCGCCACCACCGGCTGGTATGATTACGAATACATCACCGCCACCAGCCAGACCTTTCAAAACGATGCGATCGGCCTGACCCCCAACGATCTGGTGGATGTGCCCGAGCCTGGCGGCCTAATCCTGGCGGGCTTGTCGATTCCACTCATCCTCCGTCGCCGGCGGTCGGCGCCTGTTCACAATGCACCCGCCACATAACGCGGAAAGCGGCCCCACAAACAGAATACGCTCGATCGCATCCCTCACCCGAGGATGTTGCAGTTCGGGATATTTGTCCACGAGGGAGGGGCGCCGCAATACGGAGCGGTATTCGGCCAGTACAGGCCGGCTCAAAAGCGGGACTACCCGTCGTTCCTGACAGGCTCTGAGTATCTGACCGGAAGCGGATTGAAGATTGATGAAAGCGCGAACGATGATGTTCGTGTCGAGAATGAGCCGGTAATGCGTCGAGGGCACGGGCGATCAGGCCTTCTGTGACCTTTCACGGTGATGGGCAATTTTGGCCTCTTCCACCAATCGGTCGATCTCGGTTTCGTGTATTTCCCGACCGACGCCGAGAAGCTCTTCGAACGTGCTGGTCCTGGCGCGCTCGGAGATGGCCAGGTCCTCTTCAACCAAATGCTTCAAATATCGTTGTGGCGTCATGCCAAGTTGCTTGGCGCGGGCCGTCAGCGCGGCGGTCTTTTGCTTGCCGAGACCGCGAACCTGAAGTGGGGTTGTATGAATTGCCGCCATGGTTTGGCTTTCGTCACGCAATCCATTCTAGCACGTCTGCGCCCCGCACAAAAGCAACTCCGAAACCCTCAAATTGTAGTGCAAATCGCCAGGGAAATGTCGTGCATCGGACAGGATCCTCATTTGGCAGGTGAAAACCGCTGAAATAAGGCGATTTCCGAAATATCCACTACGGAGACCTTTTGACCAGCAATCAAGCGCTCTCACAATTTATTGCCACGCCAAATCCCCTGTGTTTACAGCCAATTTAATCGGGGCGACGGGACACCAATCGAACTTTTTGTGCGTTTCTGCCTCGGAATTGCCGATTTTGCCTCACCCGGTCGCGTTACTAAGTCTTACTCAGTTTGATCTCACCGAAGGTCATAAACACTCTGGCTGTTCCCGCCGGGCCTCGATACGCGCCGTTGGCATTACACAGTAGAAATGCCAGTGCCGTCAGCTCCCAGCACTCTTCCACAGTGCAATGCAGTTTTCGGGTCGTAAGTCGATCAAATCCATGTTCACGTCCATAGTCGCGCATTCTCTTCGCGTTTTCCATTAGTCGAGGCACAACTGAGGGGTGGTCCCATCCCCAAAGCCATGTACTATCCGTCGTGCTGTATGTGCCGATTATCTGAACAGGCGCTTCGGCCTTGATACCGTCTGGCATGGAAAACACGATGGTTCCGATATTCTGGTCAACGTTCCATGACCCACGCTCAAGGTGCCAGCTCGCATTGTGCGCAGCAGTGACGGCGGCAAGGCCGTTGAGCGCCTTTTCGATCTGTTCGCGTAGCTCCGGGGGATCAACCGTTTGCATTGGGACATTATACTGTGCAGCGTCGGCACCAAGCCATTCAAGAATAGGGCAGCGTCCTAAACTCACGGATTCCGGCATGGGCATCAAACTTGAGTTGCTCGCCCTTGGAAAGTCGGCCTCGAATAACCCGAAGCGAGAATCCGCCGAACGCAGTGCCATCGTTATTGATCAACCAATCCTCGATTGAAGCACCCGCAATTACGAAACTGGTGCCCCGTTGCAGTTGCAGCGCCTCGGGGGCCTCGCCAACATTGCAGAAGACCAGATCGTCCAACACCGAATTGACGCGGAGCCAAAGGTGGCAGAGCGGTCGCGATGAGCTCTTCGATGCCGTTTCCGGGGTCCGAACAAGAGCTTGTTCGCCTGTACCGCTTCTGTCGATGAAGGGCACTTTCACCCAGTAGGTTGCCACTGGGAACAGCTTTTCCGTCACTGCGTTCAAAAAGTGCGGGAAGGTTCTCTTTGCCTCACTCGAAGCCTGTCCAACGGCGGGATCGGCATCGTCCAATTCCATGAAAAGCGGAAGGTCTGAAGTCTCGGCGCTCATGGCTGGGTATCATAACCGCAGGTTCAAATCCCGTCGCTTGGCCACCGTAAGTCTCGATTTTTGGTTGAGATTTCGGAAGTTCGTCGAACCTCCAAACGCTGTACAAGTTGCCGCTGAATAAACAGATACAGACGAAACCTCGATAAAACGAAATTCCGTCCCGTCAAATCGGGGCGACTGGATTCGAACCAGCGACCTCTTGACCCCCAGAAACAGCGTTCGCCCTGCCGAAAAGCTCCGAATCCTTCGGATGTTTCAGCGATTTTACGCTGGATTTACCGCATTGCAAGCGTTTGCACACGTTTGTCTATTTTTCCGGGGAATGCCGTAGGTCAGTTGGCGCAAGGCGGTATCAAAACGGTAGGCTGGACCGGGGGGTACTCCGCGATTTTCAGAAATTTCGGCCGACGCGATCCGATGGCCAGCCATAATTTTAGTGATTTTGGAATTCGGCCGCTATTCGCACCAGGATCAACGATCCGCATCGCGGTGGCATCTTCGGACCGGCGCGGCCCCGTTCTCTCGCATTAGGCCCCCGGAGCGGGTAAGGCCGGCCCATTCGGCGATGGACTTGGGCCATCATCAGCAGGCTCGGCACGATCGGCCGGCACGGCATACTGGTGTTCGGATTGCGCCAACCGCTGGAACACCAATTCCTCAAGCCGTTCCAGAAGCTCTTCGAGTGAATATTGCGACTTCGGCATACGCGGGCCGCCGTATCGTTTGTCGTGGGCGGCATACAGCCGAGGCAATCGCCGTTCTATCTTCTCACGGTCTCTTATCGGATGCAGCTTGTAATACTGGCAGAGTGTCTTTCGCTCCCCGCGTCGGCGCAGGGCCGTCGGCCTGTTCTGGCCGGGCTTCCCCTGCCAACTTGCCGCTGGCGGATCGGGCCAGCGGCACAATCCTCCGCCAGGGCGATGGGGCCAGGGGTAGGCCGTGCACTTACAAGTGGGGCGCTTGGTGGTCGGCATTTGAATTCCGTTTCGTCCTGTTTGTCCTGCGCTAGCAGGGCTAATAAGCGAATAATAGGTATCTCACCGTCGCCCGTTTCAACTGCTTCTAACGGTCCATGCTGCGGTTTTACTCGCTTGCACGGGCCACCAGATTCACCGGAAGAACATGGTCCAAACGGCGGGCCAAAGGATGTCGGCTCCTGAGTCCCTTTATCCCGTTTTGGTGATGGTCCACGCTACAACCCAAAAACTGCCGGTTCCCGCATGTGTGTATCCACGTGTTTGAGTCACGTCAGACCGCTTTGTTGATGGTCCACGCTACTGGCCCGGAATGCCTTCTTCGACAATCGTTAACGTGCGTTAGTGACCGTCCACGCTCAGCGGTCGGCACGCGCCGTTCCTGCTGTGGGCTTTGAGGCTATCAATTCGCTCAGACAGTTCATCCAACTGCTCGATAATCGCTGTCTGGCCCGGCCGACCCAATAGGCGGTCGAAAAGCTCCCGTGTCGCGGGTACGTCGCCGGACTTGGCCAGGGCGACCAGCTTGCGCACGATTTCCTCTACGTCGGCATCGGTGACGGCTTTCATCATTGCGGCGCGAATGCGGCTGGTGGATCGCGCGCGAGGATTTCCAGGCCCGCCGGCATGGCCGTCGGCAAAGAGCCCAGCGGAGTCGCGCCCGCCGCTAAAACCGTTTGGTGATGGCTCGATCATAGTCGGCATTTTCACCCGTC
The DNA here is from genome assembly GCA_049511115.1 of Tepidisphaeraceae bacterium. Classification (GTDB taxonomy): domain Bacteria; phylum Planctomycetota; class Phycisphaerae; order Tepidisphaerales; family Tepidisphaeraceae; genus JBEKYH01. The sequence goes on from JBEKYH010000109.1 coordinate 9,864, forward strand.
TCGGACGTTCGCACTATACCCTACCGACCGCCTTTGGCTACTGTTGGCGTCCTGACGGCGCGGGGGTATCCTGCTGGCGTCACATTCCAGACGGGACAGGGAAGAGCGAATGGCCAAGAAACCGAATCGACCCGCAGCTAAAGGTAACGGCAAGCCAACCAAGCCGCGTAATAGCGTGCCGCCGGAGGCGAACAGTTACCGGCACCCGACGGCGGAAAGCCCGCTTCGGCCCGATGTCGGGACACAAGCCAATTTCAAGAAGAAAAAGCCTCCGGCGACGTACCGCTACGATTCGTCCCTTTCGCCGGCGATGGAATGGGATGGCCAGAATCCCGCCCGCCAGGAGGGTGAGGCGCAAATCCGGGTGCTGGAAGATGAATTGCAGAAAATCCGCCGGGCGCTGTCCGAATTGAAGAACGGCAAGCTGCCCGATGAGCGACGGCAATCGCTGCTTGCGGAGCTGGCGACGGCGCAGAACGCGGCCGCAAAGCTCAAGGCAATCAGCAAACCGTTTCTCAATTGGTCCGGCAAAGCCGAGCGGCTTTCGTTCGATGTTCCGACGCTCCCGCTATTTGTTCACGAACGGCTCAGCACTCAGGCGATCATTGACACCCTTGTCGGCCACAAGAAGGATCAGCAGCTTTCACTATTCGCCGATCCGCAGCGCTCCATCGCCGATCAAATGCTCAAGGCTTACGAGCATCGGGATAAGTGGGTCAATCGCATGATCCTTGGCGATTCGCTGGTGGTGATGAATTCGCTGCTGCACTACGAATCGCTGGGTGGGCAAGTCCAGATGATTTACATGGACCCGCCTTACGGCATCAAATTCGGCTCTAATTTTCAGCCGTTCGTCCGCAAACGCGATGTAACCCATAATGAAGACGATGACATGACCCGCGAGCCGGAAATGGTCCACGCCTACCGCGATACCTGGGAACTTGGGCTGCATAGCTACTTGACGTACATGCGAGATCGCCTGTTGTTGGCCAGGGAACTGCTGTCGCCAAGTGGGTCGATTTTTGTACAGATTAGTGACGACAACCTACACCACGTCTTGGAGTTGATGGATGAAGTGTTCCTTGCGACCAATCGCATCGCGGTAATTGCGTTCAAGAAAACCGGGTTCGCAAGCGACGACGCGATAGCAACCACGCACGATTTCCTTATTTGGTATGCCAAATCCGCAGATTCAATGAAGCGGCGATCCGTGTTCGGGCAGCGCGACCTTACACCGGAGGAACTTTTTTTCTATGACCAAATCGAACTTCCAACTAGCGACCGCCGGGCACTAACGAGCGATGAGAAGAAGCTGGGAGCTTCGGTTCGCTCCCTAGGCCGACCTTTTGCCAGAAACCCAATGGTTTCACCTGGTTGGCAAGACTCCCTCGGATTCGACGTAGAGTTTTCGGGCAAGACCTTTAGGCCCCCATCCAATAGACACTGGGCGACTCACGCCGAAGGGATCGAACGGCTACGAAAGGCGAATCGTCTAGCGATTAAGGGGAATACACTTCGGTATGTGCGGTACTTCGATGATTTTGCCCTTCAACCGCTTGGCACGGTTTGGAATGACACTGGCGTCGGTGGTTTCGTTGGTGATGATCGACTTTACGTTGTCCAAACTGATACACGTGTCCTGCAACGATGCGTGCTGATGACTACAGACCCCGGCGATCTTGTTCTCGATCCGACGTGCGGCAGTGGAACGACCGCCTATGTCGCGGAGCAATGGGGTCGGCGGTGGATCACGGCGGATGTTTCGCGTGTTCCGCTAGCCTTGGCGCGCCAACGGCTCCTGACCGCGACTTTTCCGTGGTACGAGTTGAAAGATGATGCACGTGGCCCGGCCGGCGGGTTCGTCTATAAGCGAAAACAGAACAATAACGGTGAGGAACTCGGCGGCATTGTGCCGCACGTCACGCTCAAATCCATCGCTAATAACGAGCCGCCGGAAGAAGAAGTGCTGGTCGATAAGCCGGAGGAAGTGAGCAAGATCACTCGCGTAACCGGGCCATTCTGTTTTGAGGCGACGATTCCGACGCCTGTTGATCTAGACGGGGACGGCACGGGAGACAGCGGCGCGGCCGAAGAATTCGCGGCGTTTGAAGATCGGATGCTGGAAGTTCTGCGCAAAAGCCCGCTACTCCATCTTGATGGCAACCGCACG
>JBEKYH010000110.1:0-12022 GCA_049511115.1 Tepidisphaeraceae bacterium
CGGCTCCAGCATCGGCGCCAGCTTCCGATACGCCGGCGTGATCTTCGCCACCCCCCACACCGGCTGCGTCATATCCACCTGTTTCAACGCCGCTGTCATCACGGGAGAAGATTTCAGCGTATTCTGTCCCCCCGCCATCGCTCCGACGATATACATGAGCGGCACATGATCCGGCCCATCTTCCGACCCCAGCACCGCCACAAGCTGTCCCGGCGATGGCATGAAAAACGTCGCGTAATTTCCCTCGTAGACGGGAACGCCGTTCACGTAATAAGTGTGGAAGCAGGCCCGCATCGCGGCGGTGACCACCTTCTCATCGAATTCGCCGCGGAAGGAAATCGCCATGTAGGGGCGCGCCTGATCGGTCAGGCCCGGAAGACCGACGGTTGCCGCCTGGAGTCGGACATTGCCGACCGTTTCTGCCAGGTCAATGAGCTGCTGGTAAACCTGCGCGATCACCTGCTGCTGCTGCCCCGGCGGATTGGTCGCAAACAGTCCCGCCAGGGGGTCCATGACCATCGCGTGGCCCGTTCGCGCGCGAATCTGCAGGATGGTGGCGCAGTCATCGGGAAAAGATGACACATCCGCCGCGCAATCGGCGTCGGCGGCCGCCCCGCGCAAGCGATGCTCATGATTGAGCAGCGCCAATCCCTCCGCCGCATAATCCGCCTCAAACTGCCGCTTGGACTTCAGCACCTCGGTGAGAACCGCCGCCTCTTGGGGCAGGCCCATCTCCCCCAACGCGCGAATGGCCATCAGGCGCCGAATGGCCCGCGGCGTTGGCAGCGGCCCGATTCTGGTGATCGTCTTGCTGGCCGCATCCGCGATGGCCGGGTCGCCGTTCGTGACCGCGGCCCGAAGCTGCGGCACAATGTCCGTCCCCATGGCCGTCAGTTCATTCTCCGCCTTTTGCCGCACCATCGGGTCGGCGTCGCCGAGTTGGGCGATCAATCCCGATACATCCGGCCCCGTGGGATCCGCCAACTCCGCTTCCATCGCGGCCGCCGTGACCTGAACGTGTTTGGATTGCCAATAGACCGACGTGGGGACGTAATCCAGCAGATCATTGCTCGCTCCGAAAAAAAAGAGCAGCAGGCTGATGATGGCGTAGTTTCCTCCCAGCACTCGAAATACTCCGCTGCAAGCTGATTGGCCGTCCGCTGAAAGTATCGACTATCGCTTCAGCGTCTCGACGCCGTCGCTCCCCGCCAAAAGGACCGTATCGGCGATATCGAGGAACAAACCCGTTTCCACGATTCCCGCCCGATGCGCCAGCTTCTCCTCCAGCCCGCGCGGGTCGTCAATCCGCGCGAACTTGCAATCGTAAATGTAGTTCCCATTGTCCGTGACGTAAGGCGATCCATTTTCCGCCAGCCGCAACGTCGGCACGCATCCCAACCCCTTGAGATACCGCTCCGAAGCCTGATGCGAAAACTGCGTTACCTCAACCGGCAGCGGGCATTTGGTCCCCAGCGACGCCACGCGCTTGGTATCATCCGCGACGATCACCAGCCTTCGCGAATTCTGCGCCACCAGTTTTTCCCGGAGGAGCGCGCCGCCCAGCCCCTTGATCAAATTCAACCCCGGCCCGACTTCATCGGCTCCGTCAACCGTCACATCGAGCGTGGGCGATTCCGCAAACGTCGTCAGCGGAATCCCCAGCCGCTGCGCCTGCTGCTCGGAGCGAATCGAGGTCGGAATTCCCTTGATGTCCTTCAGCTTGCCTTCGGCCAAGGCCGCCCCCAGGGCGTCGATAAACAGCTTGGCTGTTGATCCCGTGCCCAGACCGACCAACATGCCGCTCTTAATATAGGAAACCGCAGTTTGCCCAGCGCGTTGTTTAGGGTCCATGCTTGCAGCATAGCCGGGCCGCGGGCGGAGGTGAAGCGCCGTTATGCGGGCTTTTATCCCCTCTCCATGTATTCAGGGAGAGGGGGAAATGCCTACACCTCATTCACCCCGCAGCATTTCTTATACTTCTTCCCGCTGCCGCACGGGCACGGATCATTCCGTCCCACCTTGGCTGCTTCGCGGACAATCGGCTTCACCACCGTCGCCCCCGCCTCAGCCGCGGTCGTCTCGGGTTGCTCCGCCACCGCGCTGGCCGTCTGGGCGACGTTTTCTCCCACGCCATACCCGCCGGCCGATTCGTGCACCGCCGCCGTTTCGCGATAGGCGCTCCGCGACTGCACCTGCCCCACTACGCGGGCGCGGAAGATCAGGTCGGTCACCTTATCGCGCACCGCCATCATCATCTGCTGGAAGAATTCAAACCCTTCCTTCTTGAATACCACGCGCGGATCTTGCTCGGCGAATGCGTGCATGCCGATTCCCGATTTTAGCATGTCCATCGCGTAAAGATGATCTTTCCAGCTCGTGTCGAGAATCTGAATCAGCACAAATTGCTCCAGATCAGTCAGCTCACGGCGCATGAACTGGCGGGCGAGTCCGACCACGTGCTCCCGCAACACAGTCTTCTCATCGCCCGGCCCCTCACCATTGACGACCGCCCCCTTCTTCTCCTCGCCATCGACTTTGAGCCAGCTTTCGATGTCCTTCGCCGTAAGTTTCAACTTCAACCGCTCGTTCAGCGCCTTCCGCAGCGCCTCGCGATCGGAATTCGTCGTCACCAGATCGTCGGCCAGCTTTTCCAGTTTGCCATTGAGGAATTGCGCCTGATGCCCGGCCAGCACATCGCGCAACTGCCGCACGGAACTGCCGCGAATCTGCTCCAGCGTCAGATCGACGCCGTATTTTTCCATCGCCCAGGTGCGGATGTACTCCGCCGCGTAGGGATTGTCCGTCGATCCCTCGGCCCCGCCAAAGGCGTAGGTCAACGCATGTTCGACCGGATAGTCGATCTCGCGCCGGGCATACGCCGCCCGCGCCCGCTGTTCGATCAGTTCCGCGATCAGGCCCGACTCCTTGACCGTGTGCGTCTTTTCATCCTCGAACAAATCCGCCGGCTTGATATCGATGCCGAATTTGTCGCGCGCCCATCCGCACAATTGCGCCTCGGCAAAATGCGGTTCCAGGAACCGCGTCAGCGGGTCAACTTCGGTCTTGTTGACCAGTTCCACCGACGCCTCGCGCAGTTTTTCCTCGATTTCCCTGGCCGACATCTGCTTGATCTGCGACTGCGACAGATTCAGCTTGAACCGGCTCATGGCCCAGCTTTGCAGGCCCTTGGTATCCCAACCCAGCGCGTTCTCGGCTTCTTCGCCCAGATATTCGCCCAGCGTGGAATTGATCGTCGTTTCCGCCTCGGCTCGCGCCTTATCCTTGATGTAACGCTCCAGTTCATTGATGTCGCGCATTCCCTTGAGGTCTTCAGGTTCTATGACCACGTCGAAATTGACTCTCACCCATTCCGAGATGGTCGCCGCGACATAATCCTGCGTGATGTATTTATTCACCGCATCGGCAATGGCCTCGCCGATCATGTCCCAGATGACCTTGTCCACCTCGCGCCCCAGCAGCACGCGCTGGCGCATGCCGTAGAACGCGGTGCGCTGGTAATCCATCACTTCGTCGTATTCCAGGAGATTTTTGCGGGCCAGGAAGTTCCGCTCCTCCACCTTTTTCTGAGCGCGCAGGATGGTCTTGCTGATGCGCTTGTCCTCGATGGCCATCCCCTCTTCCATGCCAATCCAGCCCAGGACTTTGATTGTCCATTCGCCGGCGAACATCTTCATCAAATCATCCTGCAGGCTTACATAAAACCGGCTTGATCCCGGATCGCCCTGACGCCCGCCGCGCCCGCGAAGCTGGTTGTCGATGCGCCGCGCCGTGTGGCGCTCCGTGCCGATCACATGCAATCCGCCGGCCTGATTAACCTCTTTGGCCAGTTTGATATCCGTGCCGCGGCCGGCCATGTTGGTGGCGATGGTCACGTTGCCGATCTGTGCTCCGTGCGGATCAGTATGCTGCTGGCCGGCATGGGCCACGATCTCCGCTTCTCGCTCGTGGTGCTTGGCATTGAGCACTTCATGCTCGATCCCGTATTTGCGCTTGAGCATGTTGGAGAGCAATTCGCTCTTTTCCACGCTCGTCGTGCCCACCAGCACCGGCCGCCCAAGATCAGAGATTTCCTTGATCTCCTCGATGATCGAATCCCATTTCTCGCGTTCCGTGCGATAGACCCGGTCTTCGTTGTCCTTGCGCACGCAGGGCCGGTTGGTGGGAATCGTCACCACGTCCAGGTTGTAAATCTTGTCAAATTCCTCGGCCTCGGTCTGGGCCGTGCCGGTCATGCCTGAAAGGGCCCGGTACATCTTAAAGAAATTCTGCAACGTGATCGTCGCCAGCGTCTGCGTCTCCTGCTTGATCGGCACCCGTTCCTTGGCTTCCACCGCCTGATGCAGCCCATCCGACCATTGCCGGCCTTCCATTTTGCGGCCCGTGTATTCATCGACGATGATGACTTCCATCCCGCCCGTCTTGGCGCCGCGCTCGACGACGTAATCCTTGTCCTTCTCATAAACCACATGGGCCCGCATGGCCTGCTCCATCAGGTGCGGCCACTCCATGTTATTGCCTACAAAAAAGCTGCCCACGCCCGCCGCCTCTTGCGCCGCGGCAAACCCCTCGTGCGTCAGATGCACGCTCTTGCGATCCAATTCCACTTCGTAATATTGAACCAACCCCTCCTTTCGCCGCTCGGCTTCAACCAGATCGCGCTCGGCTTTGGCCTTACGCTCCTCGATCTCCTTCTCCTTCTTCGCATCCCCCTTGGCCTTGGACAAATCGCCCTCGGCCGCCTTGATGGCGCGCTGCGCGGCATCTACCGCCGCCTCCACCGCGTCCCACGGCTTGTTCAATTCCATCACCTTCCGCGCCACTGCATCCGCCGCCCGATATTTCGGGGCGTCGTCATGGGCCGAGCCGCTGATAATCAGCGGCGTGCGCGCCTCGTCGATCAGGATCGAGTCCACTTCGTCAACGATGGCATAATCCAGCGGCCCCTGCACTTGCAAGCTGGCCCGCTCCTTCATGTTGTCGCGCAGGAAGTCAAAGCCAAATTCCGCGTTGGTGCCATAGGTCACGTCACATTGATACGCCGCCTTGCGCGCCTCCCCGCCCGGCTCCATCGCCGATTGGATATATCCGACCGACAGTCCCAGATTCGCAAACGCCGGCTGCACCCAGGTCGCGTCACGCCGCACGAGGTAGTCGTTCACCGTCACCACGTGGCAGTGATAACCTTCCAGCGATCTCATATAGCAGGCCAGCGGCGCGACAAAGGTCTTGCCTTCGCCCGTGGCCATTTCCGCGATCCGCCCCTCGTAAAGCACGATGCCGCCGATAAGTTGCACGTCAAAGCACCGCGCCCGAAATGGCGGCCGACTTTCCGGATACAGCTTGCGGATCGCCTTATACAGTTCCGGCGGAATCGTCACCTGCTGCCAGCTCAATCCGCCGGCGATCATGCGCCGCTGCACCTCGTCATATTTCTCCAGCATCTCGTCATCGAGGATGTCCGGATCGAAATGATTCTCCGGATCGAAGATGGCCCGGATGCCGATGTGGCGGTCCATGGACTCGCGGATGATGGCAAACCCCTCGACCATCGCGTCCGTGCCGCGCATTTTGCCGCTGGTGAGCGCCTCGCGCAGCTCCCCCGTGCGCTGGCGCAACTGGGTGTCGGTCATTTCCGAAACCTTCGGCTCCATCGCGTTCACTTGCTCGACAATCCGACGATACCGCTTAAGCAGCCGCTCGTTCCGGCTGCCGAAAACGGAAGTTAATACCTTGGCTACAGTGACTGGCATGTCACAACTCCGCTGACAAATTTTAATCTGCTGAAAATGGAAGAACTGCCCGCACCCAATTTTCCATGAAGGAACACTGAGCGCGCGGCACAAAAAGCGAAATGCCTTCTTAAATCACCGGCGGCGGCATGCGGAATTGAAACGGCGAAAGCGAAACCCGTGCAACAATCGGGCAATCAGAGACATTAACAATCGCAACCGCTGGCCGATCCTTCTCCCGCCGGACTTCGACGATCCTGGCCGGCCGAACGACGCGGCGCAGATTCACACTCAAACGCTCAACCAGATTGAGATTTGCCTTAGTCTCCGGACCCGGACAAATATCGCGCGGCGCCGCCACGGCGCGATCAGCGCACAGCGCCGTCGCCACCAATGTCATCGCCACCGCTCGGGAAACCAGTTTCATCCTGAAATTACAATATCGCGCCGCATACTGGCGGCGTCAAGTTTTACCGACCGTCTCACCCAATTTCCCCTCGCCCTCTACTCAGGGAGAGGGTCGGGATGAGGGTTCTTCGGCCTTTGGCCTACAAGTCCCGTGCAGTCAAATAATAGGCCGTCAACCAGTCCGATAACAACGCATACGGATCAGGCAACTTGGAGCCTCCGCAATTTAATCCGGTCGGCCCGAACGTGAGCAAGATCATAAAGCACCTGCTGGGTCAGCCAGCTTGCCGGACTTCCCCCGAACACCATGGACAGCCGCACCGCCATCTCCGCCGAAATCCCGCGCCTCCCGTTCACCAGCTCCGACAGCGTCGTGCGCGTGACTCCCAGTGCCGCCGCCGCATCCGTAATGGTCAACCCCAACGGCTCAATGCACTGCCGCAACACAACGCCGCCGGGATGGGGTGGATTTTTCATGGGCATGGTTCAGCCTCCATTAGTGGTAATCGACATAATCAACGTCAAACGCATCGCCGTCCGCAAATCGGTAAATCACCCGCCAATTGGCGCGAACAGTCACCGCCCAAAAGCCGGCCAACTCTCCCTTTAGCGGATGCAGCCGAAAACCGGGCAAATCCATGTCCACCGCCGAACCGGCCGCATCCAGCCGCACAAGAATATCCCGCAATTTTTGGGCATGTTCATGCATCACGCCGCGCGGATCATCGTCATCGTATAGGCGTCTCAACCCTTTGTGGCGGATCGATCTTATCATCGTTGACCGTAACGCGTAACGTAACGCATGGCAGACGGGGCGTCAAATACGCTCGCCTCCTGAGGCACTTCGCCAATCGTACTCGCGGAGAGGCCCGCAACGCGATATTGTAGCGCTCGGGATTTTCACCCTATCCACGGTCTGGGCGACGCCTGAAAGTGGGGCTGCGGCCGTGCGATCCACGTTGGCGCGGCGAAATACGACCAAGACCGGATCGGCTAAGGATATCGCAAATGAACCGCGACCAAGCCTATCAAATCCTGGCGACCGAGCTACGTTCCCTCACGCAACAGGGATACGACGCCCTCCTGCCCAAGGTCGGCAAAACAACGCAGCGTTTATTGAACATCGGCCAAGAGCCTTTGACCGTCGAGGTACTCGTTCGATGGGACGATGTTCGCAAGCGAACAATTCGAGTCGATGCTGTAGCTCTTGGCCCATCGTGTTGGAAACTTGATCGGCTTGAAGAGTCAATCGTCGTTCGCCCCCCACAGTAGCCGATCGCAGCCGATGCCGATCGCTAAGGAATGCTACATCCTGCAATGCTTTCTTCGCCCCCTTCGCGCCTTCGCGTTTAATTCTTGAAGTATCGCACTCCCCGCACAGAATTTGTCCCCTCCCCCCCCACCGTTTACCATCCCCCCATGCCCACGCCGACCTTCGCCGATCTTCTAAAGCTCCTCGAATCCCAGGGCGAACTCCTGCGCATCAAACCCCAGGTCAATCCCAAGCTCGAAATCTCCGAAATCACCGACCGCATCAGCAAAACCCCCGCCCCGCACGCCCACAGCGAACCCGACCGCTCCCCCGCCGCCGCCCTCGGCGGCAAAGCCCTCCTCTTCGAATCCGTCGCCGGCTCGGACATTCCCGTGGCCATCAACACGTTCGGCTCCTACTGGCGGATCAACCAGGCCCTTGGCAGTAATTCCCTGCAAGAACTCGCCGACCGATTGGAACAACTCGTCAAACCGGAAATGCCCACGACGCTCATGGAGAAGATGCGCAAACTCCCCGAGCTGATGAAGCTCGCCACCTTCCCTCCCAAGGTCGTCCGCAGCGGCATCTGCCAGCAAATTATTCTCGAAGGCGACCAAGCCGACCTAAACCGCCTCCCCATCATCCAATGCTGGCCCCTCGACGGCGACCTCACCAGCGGCCAGGTCTTCGATCCCGCCGCCGCTGCCCGCCAAACCGAGCGCGGTTCCGGCCGCTACTTCACCTTCGGCGGCATCCATACCGTCGATCCCGAAACCGGCGACCGCAATATCGGCATGTACCGCGTCCAGGTCTACGGCCCGCGCCGCTGTGCGATGCACTGGCACATGCACCACGACGGCGCCCGCCACTTCCGCAAATACGCCGCCCTCGGCCGCAAGATGCCCCTGGCCATCGTCCTCGGCGGCGAAAGCGTCCTTCCCTACGCCGCCACCGCGCCCCTGCCGCCGGGAATCGAAGAACTTCTCCTCGCCGGCTTCCTCAACGGCGGCGGCATCGAACTCGTGCAATGCCGCACCATTGACCTGCAAGTGCCGGCCAACGCGGAAATCGTCGTGGAAGGTTTCGTCGATCCAACCGAAAAACTCATGGAAGGCCCGTTCGGCGATCACACCGGCTTTTATTCCATGGCCGATCTTTACCCCTCGTTTACAGTCACCGCGATCACGACACGCAAAAACCCCATCTTCCCCGCCACCATCGTCGGCAAGCCCCCCATGGAAGACTACTTTCTCGGCAAAGCCACCGAGCGCATGTTCCTGCCGCTCTTGCGCACGCTCGTGCCGGACATTCTCGACTACAGCCTCCCCATTTCCGGCGTATTCCACAATTGCGCCTACATCAAAATCCGCAAGGAATACCCCTACCAGGCCCGCCGCGTGATGCACGCCATCTGGGGCGCGGGCCAGATGAGCTTCACCAAATTCATCATCGTCGTGGATGAGCACGTCAACGTGCACGATGAACAGGATGTCCTCTTCCACCTCTTCTCCAATTGCGACCCGGAGCGCGACAGCGAGCTCGTGCACGGTCCCGTGGATATCCTCGACCATGCCTCCCCCGCCCACGGCGCGGGCAGCAAAATGGGCTTCGACGCCACGGTAAAATGGCCCGAAGAGGGAGTCGTTCGCCGCTGGCCCAGGGAACTGGAAATGGACGCCGCCACTAAGGCGCTGGTCGATCGTCGCTGGAAGGAATATGGAATATGAGATTCCGGACTTTTCCCGTTCTTGCAGTTTTTCTCCTCGCCAACGGCTGCGGAGCGCAACCCGCGAGCCAACCCGCTTCCGGGCTACCGACGATCACCATCCAGATCGCCGGCCGCCCCTTCGTGATGGAAGAAGCCACCAATCCCGGCCAACAAGACCTGGGCCTGGGCCGCCGCGATTCGCTGCCCTCCGATCACGGCATGATCTTCATTTATTCCCAACCGACGGAACTGAAAATCTCCGACACGGAAAATGTCCGCTTCCCGCTCGACGTAATTTTCCTCGACGGCCAAGACAACGTCTGCTCGATCCAGCAACTCAAAGCCTACGGCAACACCCCCTCGGACATGGTTCAAGGCCAGTTTATCCTTGAACTGAATCAGGGAACCGCCGCTTCGCTTGGCCTGAAAATCGGCGACCACGTCGCGCTCCCGCCGGACACCGCCAAAGCCGAACCCGTCCCCACCCTCCCCACCACCACCATGCAGATCGGCGGCCGCCCCTTCGTCATGGAAAAAGCCGTCACCTTCGACCAGCAACGCCGCGGCCTGATGTTCCGCGATAACCTCCCCCCCGATCACGGCATGATCTTCATCTATCCCTCGCCAAGATCGCAGACCTTCTGGAACCACGACGTCCACTTCCCCCTGGACAACGTCTTCCTCGACGCCAGCGGAACCATCGTCTCCATCCAGCAGATGAACGCCTGGGATGACACCAACACCAACCCGGTGATCGCGCAATACATCCTCGAACTCAACCGCGGCACCTCCGACAAACTGGGATTAAAAGTCGGGGATCGCCTAGTCGTGCCGGATGATGCGAAAATGCCGTAGACATCTGCCGCCGGCCATTTCATTGACTCCCCCGCACCATCCCTGAATAATCGCCCCCAATGAGCTGGATGGAAGACGCCAACGCCGCATCACGCGATATGCGGCGACTGGCCGGTCCGTATGCCCGAGCCATCCTGGTTGCCACGCCGCAGGGCAATTTCGCAGTCCCGGTCGATGATGTCTTTGTGGGCCTGGAGCTTCGCAATTCCGGCAGCTTTGCGGCCAACGAACTCAACCTCCTTCGCTCGCTGTGTAACCCCAACACGCGGCTCCTCGCCGTCGGCGCCCACATCGGCGCCCTTGCCATTCCGCTCGCCAAAAGCTGCCACAGCGTCACGGCCATCGAAGCCAATCCGCAAACCTTCGAGCTCCTCAATCTCAATGTCGCCCTGAACAGCCTGACCAATTTCCGCGCCATCAACAAAGCCGCCGGCAACCGCTGGGAGCAAATCGAATTCGTCATGAACCGCGTCAATACCGGCGGCTCCAAGCGCAAACCCGCCGTCGCGCGTCCCGATTTTTTCTACGACAATCCCCAGATAATGAAGATCGAGTCCGCGCCGCTCGATGAGCTGCTTCCCGGCGAGACTTTTGACGTAGTGCTGATGGACATCGAGGGTTCTGAATATTTCGCGTTGCAGGGAATGCAGCGAATTCTCGCCTCCGCCGCCGTGCTACAGGTCGAATTCGCACCGCACCATTTGCAGTTTGTCGCCAATGTGTCTGTCGCCGATTTTCTGGCGACAATCACGCCTCATTTTCACTCAATGGTCATCCCCAGCAAGGGCACAATCCTCGCGCGCGACCAATTCATCCCGGTTCTTTCTGCCATGTTCAATCGCGGCGAATCCGATTCCGGCCTTCTCTTCTTCAAGCTCCCGCCCGACCAGGTGCATTGGCGATCTTCTCCCGCGTGAGGCGGTTCACCTGAGTGCGACGCTTTTCTCAGCCTTGCCGCCGCATTTCCCCCTCTCCATGCCCGCCGCGAGCTACGTCGAGCCGTACTCAGGGAGAGGGTCGGGGTGAGGGTCGCATTTGATTTGCGGTAGCTGTTCGCAAAATGGGGGACGCTGCGCCTCTTCACTCCCCCTGCCGCCCCGTCATCGCCGCCAGCGCCTGGGCAACCTGCGTGATCGGCGTTTCCCAGTCCCCTGGCTTGGGTTGCCGAAACAACCGCATGGTCAAATACCACGGCGAATCCGCCCGATTGAGCAGCCACCGCCAGTCCGCGCCGAACGGCAGCAGCGTCCACACCGGCCGCCCCAGCGCGCCCGCCAGATGCGCCGTCGCCGTGTCGATGCTGATGATCAAATCCAGATTGGCCATGAGCGCCGCCGTCTCGGCAAAATCGCTCAACTCCCTCCCCCAATCGGCAATTGCCAACTCCGGCGCCTCCCTGATCTGCAACGCCGCCTCATTCTTTTGCAAACTGACGAACCAAACTCCCGGCACGCGAAACAGTGGCGTAAGTTGCCGCAACGCAATCCCCCGCCCAGTCGTCCGCGGTGCATTGCCGCTCCAGATCACTCCGACCCTAAGCCCCTCCCGCGGCGCCCGCGCTTTCCATTTCGCTATAAGCTCACCCTCCGCCCACAGGTACGGCGTCGTGACCGGAATCGTCCCCAGGTCCGTCTTAAATATCTGCGGCAAACTTCCCACCGGGCAATACACATCAAATTCGCAATCCGGCGGATGCGTAATCACCCGCGCGTATTGATTCAAACATTGAAACAACCGCAACTGCTCGCTCCCGCACGCCAATATCACGCTGCCTCCGCGCTCGGCAACCATCGGCACATATCGCACAAATTGAAACGTATCCCCAAACCCCGGCTCCACCAGCAGCAGGATGCGCCGGCCGGCAAGTGCTTCCCCGTTCCACTTCGGCTTGGTCAGCGTGAATCCCAGCTCCGCCCACTGCCGCAACCGCGAGCTCCACTCCTGCAACCCCGACCGGCACTCATACCACGCCCACCCCCTCTTGAAATCGCCGAGAATCAACAGCGACCAGGCATAACACCAACGAGCCTTCACTAAATCCGGCTGCAG
>JBEKYH010000111.1:0-11942 GCA_049511115.1 Tepidisphaeraceae bacterium
CATCTGCGCATCACCGGCCGTGGCATGATCCGCGGCGGCGGCAAGCCGTTCTGGGATGCGTTCTGGAACACCTATAACGCCGACAATTCCACGAAAAACCTGGATGTCTATCGCCCGCGCAACATGCTGATCCAGGACTCCCGCGATATCCACATCAGTGGCCTGCGCCTGCGCGATTCGGGCTTCTGGAACCTGCATCTTTTCCGCTGCAACGATGTCACCGTGGAAAACCTGGATATCCGCGCCCCGTATCCTTCCCCGAGCACCGACGGCATCGACGTGGACAGCTCCCAGAACGTCCGCATCATCCGCTGCCATATTTCCGTGAACGATGATTGCGTGGCCATCAAAGGCAACAAAGGCCCGCTGGCCGACAAGATTGCCGACATCCCCGCCGTGAAACACGTCCGCATCTCCAACTGCACCTTCGGCTTTGGCCACGGCGTCGTAACCCTGGGCAGCGAGGCGTGCCATGTCAGTGATGTGATCGTCGAGAATTGTCGCGTCAAACATTCGGCCACAGCCCCCGAAACCAATGTGGTCGTTCGCCTTAAACTGCGGCCGGACACGCCGCAGTATTACCACGACATCCATTGGCGCAACATCAAAGTCCAGGGCCGCTGCGAGTTGGTCGCGGCCAAAGCCTGGACGCAATACTTCGACCTCAAGGGCCATCCCGCCCCGTCGCAGCGCATCGATAACCTCACCATCACCAACGTCACCGGCACCCTCGCCGACTTCGGCGAAATCACCGGCCCGGAAAAGGCCCGCGTCGGCAACGTCAGAATTGAAAACGTGAATGTGCGCTATCTGGACCGCAAGGCGCGGCCGACGGTGACGTTGCGGGCGGCCAAATTGAAGATCAAGAATGTGAAGATCAACGGGCGGGCAATTGAATTGGCAGGTAGTAGTTCCGTCTAGTATGAAGTAAGCCCCCGATGTCGGCTTGAAACTCTATGGAATATATGCTATTTTTTCTTATATGAAAGGAGCGCCGATTCGAGCACAAAGCCTCGAAAAACAGATGCTTGCGCGCATTCGCAGCTCGGGGCGTAGTTCCGTGTTCGTTCCGGGTGAATTCCTTGACCTTGGCAGCCGTCAAGGAGTCGATTTTGCCCTCCACCGTCTCGTCAAACAAGGGGTTCTCAGGCGGCTGGCCCGAGGCGTGTACGACTATCCCAAATCACATCCAAAACTTGGGATGCTCTCGCCGTCTGTGGATGATCTCGCCAAAGCACTCGCGGGCCGAGACCGCCTGCGCATTCAGCCATCGGGCGCTTACGCCGCAAATCTTCTACACCTTTCTGAGCAAGTGCCCGCCAAAGCCGTCTTTCTCACCGATGGCCCGTCGCGCCGGCTGAAGATTGGTGCAAGTGAGATTATTCTCAAGCGGACAACGCCCCGGGCAATGGCTGCGGCGGGACTTATGAGCGGCCTGGTCATCCAGGGGTTGAAGCATCTGGGGCAATCGAATGTAACATTAGAGCGGATCGCACCGTTGCGGAAACTGCTCTCAGAGAAAGATCGTCAACAACTCAAAAAGGACACATCGCTGGCTCCGGCCTGGATGCGCCCTTTCTTGCAAGCGGTCGCCGAAGGGAAGAAAACCGCGTGAGTCGATTGGCCGAGCGTACTCGTGAAGAGCGCGGTGTCTACATCCAAGAAGCCGCTGCGCGCCTCGGCATCCTGCCGGTAATTATTGAGAAAGACTATGCTCTCGATTCCGACGGGTAGGATCACGGAATTCAAATCAAGACCACTGGTGCATGCCGTCCCTTACTCCACCACCACCTTGCTCTCTCCCTCCACCATCAGATCAAACACCAGCGCAATATCCGCCGCCCGCAGCCGGATGCACCCCATGCTCGCCTGCTTGCCGATGCTGGATTGGTCGATAGTTCCATGAATGCCATAGCTGGTGCGCCCGACGGCCTGGCCATCCACGCCGGTCAGCGCGATCCAATATCCGCCCAGCGGATTGGCCGGATCATCCGCCTCAATCGGCTGCCCGCCCTCGGGGGGATAGTAAGTCGGGTGCTTCAGCTTCGCGTGAGCCGCGATCGCCCATGTTCCCGTTGGCGTGCTGTCGTCCTTCCCCAGGCCGACGTCAAATGTCTGTACATACATCGAGCCAGGTTGCCCCGGCAGTCCGCCGAGATACACGTCCATCGCAAAAGCCTTCTTCCTCACCACCGCAAAGAATGGCCCGTGCAGCACCTTGATCGTCGAGCCGGCTCGCAACCGCCGCGGGTCCAGATGGTTAATCCTTGCCAATACTTCCCATGTCGTCTGATGGGCCGTCGCGATCTTGGAGAGCGAATCGCCCGGCTTCACGACATAGGCCGCGCTATACGGGTCCGCGACAAACAGCCGCGGCGAAAAAACCAGCGTCTGGCTGATGTCGCTGACCATCGATCGCGCGGAGGCCGCATCGGCATCGCTGAGTGTGCCCGCCTGCAACGCGCCGTTTAGTTCAGCTCGCGCATCCACCAATTCACCTGCCGCCAGCCTCGCCTTGCCATCGGCGAGGGCCCCCGCTCCCGTAACAATCGGCTGGGTCGCCGGCGCTCCCGTTGCGGTCGTCGTCGAACCGCTTGAAGAGCCGGTGGTTAAAAGCCGCGACCAGTTGGATGCGCTTTCCCCTGCCGGCCGACTGGTTGGATAAACGGTGGCCGACGCGGTAATCGCCGATCCCGCGATCGAGTCCTGCATCGCCGGCGGCGCCGGATTCGATTCCGTCGAATTCGCCGCCGAAATGCTCGGCTCGGGCACGACCGGCGCAGTCGGCGTAACCGTCTCAATCGGCGGCGGCAATTTCACCGTCACTTCTGTCGGCGCCGCCGCGGGCTGCGCCTGCGTCGCATCCGGCGCTGAAACATCCACCGCCGACAACGTTGTTGCGGACGATTCCTTCAAAGCCAGTTTGCTGCGGAGTGTTTGGCGGAGAACGCAAAAAGAAAGGACGGCAATCGACAGGACCAAAACCGCGATAAATCCCCGGCTCATCCGGCGGCGCGAGCGTTTCATTGAGAACCTCCATGTTCTCTTAAGTTTCTACCATCACTTCAGTTCAGGTCTGCTGGATGCAGCTTGAGGCGAACCGAAGAATTCCTCGATCAGTCACCAGCATACTCAGGGGCATGTCGTGGTCAAGAATCGGCACCGAGGAAACCATCTGCTCCTCAAACGCCAATCCGCACGATAACCCCAGAAATTCCGGCTGCGCCAGAAAGCGATCGTAAAATCCCATCCCGCGCCCGATGCGATGCCCGTCCGGCGTAAATCCCAGTCCCGGAACCACCACAAGATCGATGAAAGCTAGGGGAATGGGTTTCCCCGCGACTGGCTCGCGCAATCCCCGCTCGTTGGTCGTTAATCCGGTCTGCAGGCTGGTGATCTCCACCGGCAACATCCGCCGCTGGTCCCAACTCACCTTGGGGACGACCACTGTTTTTCCTGTCTGCCAACACTTTAGCGCCAGCGGCGCCGTATCCACTTCCAGATGCGCCGACAGGTAAAGCATCACGACGCGCGCCGCCGCGAATTCGGGGCTGTTGATGATCAGGTTACACGCGGTCTGGCTCTTGGTCTGGCGCTGCAGATCGCTCATCGCCGCCAATCTTTGGCGAAGCTGAAGTCGAATCAGTTGTTTGTCCGGCGTCATGCCCATCGTCTTTTCCTCTCCGTCAACCATTATTTCATACGATACAATGCCGCCCCCCGTTCAAATATCGGTTTTTCACCGATAGTCTTATCGGTCGCTACTCTACCCCAATGGACGGATTAAACCTCATTTCCCTTCCGCGTCACCCTCATCTGCCGCGTCGGCGGCCTCACCCATTCCCGCCTGCAACCGGCCCTCATGCCCGCGCGGCGAAGCCCTGTAATATACCTTATCGACACCAAGATAGTCCTGCTCCACAAAGCCACCAGGGTGGTCGTGTGGGTACTGATAATCCGTGCCGTGATCGAGCCGCTGCGCCCCGGCATAGTGCGAATCCTTCAAATGCTTGGGCACGGGAATCGTGCGCCCCTCCTTCACATCCTTCATCGCCGCCGAGATCGCCAGCGTGCAGGCGTTGGATTTGGGTGCCGTCGCCATATAAATCGCCGCCTGCGCCAGCGTAAGCTGCGCTTCGGGCATGCCGATCCGCTCGACAATCTCAAACGCGGCCGCCGCCACCAAAATGGCCTGCGGGTCAGCATTGCCGATGTCCTCGCTGGCCAAAATTGCGATCCGCCGAGCGATGAAGCGCGGGTCCTCCCCCGCCGCCAGCATCCGCGCCACCCAATAAACCGCCGCGTCGGGATCGCTCCCGCGCATGCTCTTAATCAGCGCGCTGGCCACGTCGTAATGCTCATCTCCTGTGTCGTCGTAAACGATAGCCTTGCGCTGGATGGACTGCTCGGCCGCCTCCAGCGTGATATGAATCGCCTTGCCGTCGCTCTGCCTTTGCAACGACAAAACCGCCACCTCCAGCGCCGACAACGCCCGCCGCGCGTCCCCATCGGACATCGTCGCCCATAGGTCCAGCGCCGCCGCATCGAGCTGAATTGCCACTCCCCCGTAACCGCGCTCCTTGTCCTCCAGCGCGCGGCGAATCAGGGTGCGAATCTCCTCTTCGCTTAGCGGCGCAAACTGAAAAATCTGGCTGCGGCTGATCAGCGGCGAATTCACCGCGAAAAACGGATTCTCCGTCGTCGCCCCCACCAGCAGGATCAACCCCGCCTCCACGTCCGGCAGCAGAATATCCTGCTGGGCCCGATTGAAGCGATGAATCTCATCGAGAAACAAAACCGTCCGCCGCCCCCCTGACCCCAGCCGATCCTTGGCCGCGTCCAGGATCGCCCGCACCTCTTTCACTCCCACCGCCGCCGCGTTGACCTGCTCGAAATGACAATTGACCGTCGCCGCGATCACCTGCGCCAGCGTCGTTTTCCCCGTCCCCGGCGGCCCGTAGAAAATCACCGAAAGCAACCGATCCGCCTCCAGCATCCGCCGCAGCAGCTTGCCCGGCCCAAGGAAATGCTCCTGCCCGACAAACTCCTCCAGCGTCCGCGGCCGCATCCGCACCGCCAGCGGCGCGACACGCGATAAATTCTTCTGGCGTGATTCGGAAAACAGGTCCATACGCGGGAATCTTACGCCCGCGAGGGGGAAAAAGATGCACACACTGATTCGGAGCGCAAGGCGCTCCGGCTCCGCCTGCGCGGTGACGATCCACCTCTTTCGAAGCGAGGGCCTTCTTGTGGCATAATGCGATCAAATGAATCTGGCGGATTTTCAAGCGTTTGTATTTGCTCAAGTCGGAAGGTTACAAGGGGTCAACCCACCCGCGACCGCTGACATGGACAACTTCGAGCGGTGGTTGGGCTATCAGTTGCCAGAGACTCTGCGGTGGCTGCTCAATACTTACGGATACTCTAAAGGCTGCGGTGTCAGCAGTCTTCCGGAGGCTGTAGTACAGACACTCGCCTGCCGGCGGTCGATTGGCCTGCCGGACCACTGGCTTTTGCTCGATGATCGGGGCGACGCTGGCGCGGTTTTGCTTGACTTGCAAACTGGGCGTATTTGTTGGTGCGACGCGCACCAGATATCGCAAGTTGTAGCGGGCGAACCGGTCCCGACAGCAGATTGGTTCAAAGATTACGGTGAATACGTCTCGAGCGGCGTTGGAGGCGCGGACTCCGCGCCTTAACTAGCCCGCTTGGGCGGATGTTCGAAGCACTGGATCTCCACCAAGAGGGACTACGCCCCACGGTGTTTGTATAATAGGATCATCAATGATGAGTTACTTGCACCATCCCGGCTGGAAGAGAGTGCGCTCCATCTTGTCCGCCGCCCGCCAACGCGTAAAAGCCGGCCTCGGCGTTGAACACAACGCGTTTTGGCAAGGCATCGAGACCAGCAGCCCGAGAAAGACCAAACGAAAAACTGCGTAAGCTCGGCTGCGTTTCCTACCTCGCCCGTATCAACAGCACCGGCACATCAATGCTATGCTGCACGCGGCTGGCCGTCGCGCCGAAGAAGATATCCCCCAGCAGCCGATGCCCATGCGTGCTCATCGCCACCAGATCGCAATGTCTCTCGTGAACCCACTGCACGATCTCCTTCACCGGCTGGCCGAAGGCAAGATGCGCCTCGGCCGAGATATCAATCGATTCAAATTCCCGGCGAACTTTCTCCAGATACTCCTTATCCTCTGTCACCTCCGGGCTGACCGCGTCGGCGCCGAAAGTTCGCGCCGCCCAGCCGTCCGCAACATGCAGCAGCACCACCCGGCTGTGCATCAGGCTCGCCAGCGCCTTGATGTGCTTAATGATCGCCCGATCCGTCGGCGTCGTGTCGAGAGTCACCAGGATAATCTCATACATGTTAGCCCCCGACGATCACTTGCCAGGCCTGCCGAATTGAATCAGGCAATCCGTAAATGTCCATGGCCGTGATCAGAATCGCGCTGGTCCATCCGGTGATGAGCAGGAACCACCCCAGCTTCCACTTTCCCATGCGCCGCCGTGAAGACGTGAAGTGCAACAGCGGGAACATGGCTAGCGGCAACTGAAGGGCCAGCACCACCTGACTCAGATTGAGCAAATCATTGACGCTGCTGTTCCCGCGGACGCCAATGATAAAGATCGCCGGCAAAATGGCCAATCCCCGCGTCAGCACGCGGCGCAGCCACGGCGCGATCCGCCAGTGCATGAATCCTTCCATCACCACCTGCCCCGCCAATGTGCCCGTGATGGTGCTTGCCTGCCCGCTGGCCAGCAGCCCGATCGCGAATAGAAAGCTCGCCGCGACGGTTCCCAGCAGCGGCGCCAACGTGAGATAGGCGACGCGAATCCAGTCTGTGTTCGCGTCAAAGACGTACGTTTGCCCGCCCGAAACCGCGCTGCTCTTGCCGTAGAACACCATCGCCGCCAACACCAAAATCGCGGCGTTGATGAAGAACGCGACCGTCAGCGCTACCGTGGAGTCAATGGTGTTAAAGCGGATGGCGGTGGCGATGGAATTGTCGTCGCGCTGCAATTGCCGGCTTTGCACGAGCGCCGAATGCAAATACAGATTGTGCGGCATCACCGTAGCGCCAATGATCCCGATGGCCAAAAATGCCATGGTCGTCGTATCGTTGGCGTAGCCGACGCCGTGAAGCGATGGAGTGAAAAGCGCCACACCCATTTCCCTGAAACTCGGCTGCGTCTGCGGCAGGACAAATATTTCCAGGAGATAGCAACCGGCGATGGTGGACACCAACAAAAGAATTACCGCCTCAATCGTCCGCATTCCAAAATGCTGCAACGCCAAAAGCAAAAGCACATCGGCGCCGGTGATAATCATGGCCCACAACAATGGAATGTGAAACAGCAGGTTTAGAGCGACCGCGCTTCCTAGCGCCTCCGCCAGATCACACGCCCCGATGGCTATCTCGCATAGCAGCCAGTTGGGCCAGCGCGTCCACTTGGGATACCAGTCGCGGCAGCACTGCGCCAGGTCCTTGCCCGTAGCCACCCCAAGGCGCGAAGCGATCACCTGCAGGAATATCGCCATCAAGCTGGCGACCCCCACCACCCACAGCAGCTTGTATTTATATTCCGCCCCGGCCGACAGATCGGTGCTCCAGTTGCCCGGGTCCATGTACCCGACGCTCACTAGCAGCGCCGGCCCGACAAACGCCCGCCACTGCCGCCAGAATCCCGAATCCGCCCGCGGCACCGCCACCGAGCTGTGGATACCCTCCAGTGAAAGGTGGCTCACGCTGCCGGCGGACGGCGCAATCGCGGAATCCTCTTGTTCAATCGGTCGGCCTTGCATTCTACGCCTTCAATCCTATTTGGACGCCCCACCTTCGCATTTTGAATAGTCAAAATAAAATTAGCGAATATTATTTCAATTGTCAATTGAGCGTCCCGCAGGGTATCGTTTGTGCGGTAAAATGGACGGTATATATGGCCACCAGCACCGTGGAAAATTACCTGAAACAGCTCTACATAGAGCAGCGCAATGCCGACGGGCAGATGGTCGCCGTCGGGAAACTGGCCATCGCCATGGGCGTCGTCCCCGGCACGGCCACTTCCATGGTCAAGGCCCTTTCCGATTCAGGTCTCGTCGAGTACGAGCCGCGCGGCGGCGTGCGCCTCACCCACAGCGGTCAGCAATTGGCCCTCCACGTCCTGCGCCGCCACCGCCTGCTTGAGCTTTTCCTGGTCAAAGTGCTCCACCTCGACTGGTCCGCCGTTCACGACGAGGCCGACCAATTGGAGCATGCCATCTCCGATGTTGTGCTGGAGCGCATTGACGAACTGCTCGGCCGCCCCACCGCCGATCCGCACGGCGATCCGATCCCCACCGCCAAGGGCCACCTGCACGAGCCCGTGCGGATGTCCCTGGCTGACTGCCCCATCGGCCCACCGCAGCAGATCGCCCGCGTCCTCGATCAAGGCCCCGAATTCCTCCAGTTCATCGAGCGCAACGGCCTCATGCCCGGCGCGAACGTCACCGTCACCCGCCGGGAACCCGCCGCCGAAGCCGTCCGCCTCCGCGTCCCGCGCCGCGACGAGGTGTCATTGGGAATGGCCGCCGCCGCCAAAATCCTCGTCGAGCCGGCCCCCGCGATAAAGAGGAATGAACGCTGAGGCGCTGAGGCGCTGAGGTAGGAAAGCGGAGGAAATCCAAATCAATTTCGTATTCTGAATTCCTCCGCATTTTCTTCCTCCGCGCCTCCGCGCCTCAGCGTTCATTCCTCTTTTTGCGAACAAATTGTGTATTCCGCCAAAAGCTACCTCCCGCTCCGCCTTGTTCCTCTCCCCCCCGCACACTAAGCTTTCCCCTCATCCAGCAAGACAGGAGCATTCGCATGGGTCTACTCGACGGCAAGAAAGGTCTGATTCTCAACATCGCCAACGACCGGAGCATCGCCTCCTACGTCGCTGCCAACGCGGTCAAGCAGGGCGCGACTTGCGGCTTCGGCTTTTTGCCCATGGACAACCCCGAAAAGAGCGAACGCCGCGTCCGCAAGGCGATGGAGGAGCACGGCTTTGCCGGTTCGTTTCTCCATCCCTGCGATGTCAGCAGCGACGAGCAGATTGAGAAATTCTTCGCCGCCGCGCGGGAAAAATTCGGCACGATCGACTTTCTAGTGCACAGCCTCGCCTTCGCCGACCGCACCTATCTCGCCCGCGGCAAATTCCTTGCCACCCCGCGCGATGTCTTCAAGCAGGCCCTGGACATCAGCGCCTACAGCCTCATCGCCCTGGCCCGCGGCGTCGCCCCACTCATGCCCGACGGCGGATCGATCATCGCCATGACCTACCTCGGCAGCGAGCGTGCCGTGCCGGGCTATAACGTCATGGGCGTCGCCAAGGCCGCGCTGGAATCCTCCATGCGCTATTTGGCCGCCGAACTGGGCGAACGCAAAATCCGCGTCAATACCATCTCCGCCGGCCCGGTCCGCACCCTTTCCGCCATGGCCGTCGGCGGCATCGACGAGATGTTCGAAAAAGTCGCCCAGTTTTCGCCCCTGCGCCGCAACATCGAACCTGACGAGGTCGGCAAGACCGCCGTCTACCTCCTCAGTGACCTTTCCAGCGGCGTGACCGGCGAAAATATTTTCGTCGACAGCGGCGTCAATATGGTTGGGGGCTGAAAAACGTGCCGCTCTATCCGCTGAAATTCAATCCGCGCCTGCTCGAAAAAATGTGGGCCGGCCGAAAAATCCAGACCGTCCTGGGCAAGCCCATTCCCGACGGCAAATCCATCGGTGAAAGCTGGGAACTCTACGATTTTCCGCCCGGATCATTGGATTCCCCGACCGACTGGATCAGTGCGCAAGTCAGCAACGGTCCGTTAGCCAGCCGCACCTTGCACGAGCTGGTCATCGAATTTGGCGCCGCCCTTTATGGCGATGTTCCCCTCGTCGCCCCCCACGGCCAATTCCCCATCCTCATCAAATTCCTCGACGCGCAACAGGATTTATCCATCCAGGTTCATCCCGATCGCGCCTACGCGGCCGCTCACCCGGGCGCGTTCCTGAAAAGCGAAGCCTGGTTTATCGTGCAGAACGATCCGGGCGCGCGACTGTTCATCGGCCTCAAACCCGGAACCACGCCCGCGCAATTCAAAGACTCCATCGCCAAGGGTCACTGCGAGCGGCTGCTCAACGAAGTCCCCGTCAAACCGGGCCAGGTCTTCTACCTCCCCAGCGGCACCGTCCATGCCGTCGGCGCCGGCATCCTCGCCGCCGAAGTGCAAACGCCCAGCGACACCACCTTCCGCGTCTACGATTTCAACCGCGTCGACCCCTCCACCGGCAAGACGCGCACGCTCCACGTCGATCAGGCGCTCGCCTGCATGCACTTCGCCCAGCAACCCGAGCGACCCACGCCGATCCCCACGACCGGCCCGCTGCATGAACCTGAAAGCCGCCTGGTAAGCTGCGAATACTTCAATCTCCAGCAGGTGCGTCTGCCGGCCGGAACCAATGATGCGATCGATACCGGCCGCCCCATCGTCTGGATCATGTTGGAGGGCCGCGCGGAAATATCTGTTGATGATCTCTCCGATCCGATTTCCTTCACGCGCGGCGACACCGTGCTTCTCCCCGCGGCGATGAACCATCCGCGCCTCAAAACCCTCACCGATTGCCTTTGGCTGGAAGTCACCTTCCCGCAATGAAATAATCTCCCCAATGAAACAGCGCATCCAGAAACTTCTCGCCGCCGCCGGCGTCGCATCGCGCCGCAAGGTCGAAGAGATGCTCCTCCAGGGCCGCATCTCCGTGAACGGCAAGGTCGTCACGCGCCTGCCCGTCCTGATTGAACCCGGCGTCGATAAAGTCGCTGTTGATGATGAGCCGGTTCGATTGGCCAAGTTCCGCGGCGGAGGTTCCCACGGAGGCGCTCGCGCCGAGACATCCCGCGGCGCAGCCGACCTCGACTCACGCCTCTACATCCTCCTCAACAAACCCAAAGGCGTTTACTGCACCAACGTCGCCCAGGGCGAACAGCGCCTCGCCATCGATCTCCTTCCCCCCGGCCTCCCGCCGGTCCATCCCGCCGGCCGGCTCGACGCGCAATCCAAGGGCCTGCTCCTCCTCACCAACGACGGCGAACTGATGAACCAACTCACCCACCCGCGCTACGGCGTTCCCAAAACTTACCGTGCCCTCGTGGACGGATTCGTCGGCCCGCAAACGCTGGATGAACTTCAAAAGGAATTGCGCGGCGAAGAATCCGCCGGCGCCGGCGGCGCGCAGATCAAACTCGTCAATCGCTCGCGCGATAAAAGCGTCCTCGAGATCACCCTCCTCGAAGGCCCCAATCGTGAAATCCGCAAATTGCTCGCCAAAATCGGCCACAAAGTCCGCGACCTGACCCGCATCCGCATCGGCCCGCTGGCTTTGGAAGCCCTCGCCCCCGGCCAGAGCCGACTGCTTACGAGCACCGAGGTCCGCCGCCTTAGGAAATGGTCCGCTGAGCGCGCCGAATTTAAGGAAAGCGTCAAAGCCCGCCATTCGCGGGCTCGTCGTCGTCCCAGGCAGGAACAACATGAAGATTCAGAATCGCAAAACGCCGATCGTCCCGATGGTATTTACCCCGCCTGACCGTTCTGCGTCGTCGCCGGCCACTTAAACCACTGCGGCTTAAACGCTTTGGCCGTCTGCGCTCCGCCTGACAAAACCGCCAGCCCCGCCTTCACCTTCGTGATGTAGTTCTCGTAATCCGCCGTCCCCGTCTTGGCAAACGGCGTCAGCCCGATCACTGCGAAATACTGCGGCGCGATCCCGGGGATGCCGTGCTCGACCGTGCAGGGAATTTCCTTCTTCGTCATGTAGTCCATCGCCCGCAACGCGGATCGCTGATTCTCATACATGTGGATGACGACGTACCCCATGTTCACCTGCCGCGCCGGCGCCTGCACCGCACCGGCCGCGGTCGCCGGCGGC
>JBEKYH010000112.1:0-11935 GCA_049511115.1 Tepidisphaeraceae bacterium
GCCGGCGCAGAGGAAAGCGCCGCCGCCAGCGAGGAACTCTCCAGTCAGGCTGAGCAGCTCAAGTCCGTGGTCGCCGATCTGCTCGTGCTGGTCGGCAGCAGCCACGGGAACGCGGCTCCCGTCGAACGCGAGGCAGCCCCGCGCCGCGCTCCGGTCAATCAAGCTGCCCCTCGCGTCGCGAATAAGCCCGCGCTGCGTCCCCGTACCGGGGCGCCGGTACGCAACGGCGCGGTCTCGCAGATTCCTTTGGAGGGCGATGTCGCCGCTGCAACGGCGGACTTCAGCGAGTTCGATCAGCAAAGCGCCGCGGCCTGAGGGAGCCGCTCGTCTTCAACTCCAACCCCGTCGTGCTGGCGAAGGATCGCCGGGCGACGGGGCAGGCCCGGGAGAAAATGCAATGCCGGCTTTGATTCCAGACAACATCAGCGATCGCGATTTTCAGTTCATCAGCGATCTGGTCCACGACCACTGCGGAATCAATCTGCATGGCGGAAAAAAGGAACTGGTGCAGGCGAGGCTGACGCGGTGCCTGCGGCAGTCCGGCTGTTCCACCGTCGCCGAATACCTGGCGCAAGTTCGCGACGACTCCACGGGAGGCGAACTTGCCGGCCTGACCGACGCCATCAGCACGAACCTCACCAGCTTCTTCCGCGAGGCGAGTCACTTCGATCACCTGCGCGCCAAGTTTCTTCCGGTTCTTTTGGAGAACAAGCGAACGACCGGCTCCCGCCGCATCCGCGCCTGGAGCGCCGGCTGTTCCACGGGCGAAGAGCCATATTCAATCGCGATAACTCTGCTCGAGGCGCTGGGGCGGGACGCAGGTTGGGACGCCAAGCTGCTGGCGACGGATATTTCCCGCCCGGTCCTGGAGCAGGCGACGCGCGGCGCTTATGAGCCGCAACGCCTATCGGCGATGCCGGCGATTCTGCGCGATCGATATTTCCGGGAGACCCGCTGCGCCGCCAAGCCCACGTATCAAGCGGCCGAATTGCTGCGGCAGATGATTCGCTTCAATCATCTGAACCTCATGGCAGACTGGCCGTTCAAAGGGGCCTTTGACTTCATCTTCTGCCGCAACGTGATGATTTATTTCGATAAGCCGACCCAGCAGAAACTCGTCAACCGCTTCTGGCAATGCCTGGCGCCGGGAGGATTGCTGTTTACGGGACATTCCGAGTCGCTGACCGGCGTGTCTCACAAGTTTCGCTACGTGCTGCCGACCATTTACGCGCGATGATGGCGCCGCTTCAGGAGAAAACTGTGCAAGTGGTTGTGAATGTATCCGACGCCAGAACTTCCGACACGGTCGAAGACGTGCTGGTGACCTATTCGCTTGGCTCGTGCATCGGCGTTGCCCTGTACGATCCGATCGCGCGCCTTGCCGGGCTGCTTCATTATCAGCTTCCCTCTTCGTCGCTCGATCCGCAGCGGGCCAGAGACAACCCGCTGATGTTCGCCGACACGGGAATGCAGAGACTGCTCGGGGAGATGGAAGCGCGCGGCGCCCACCGGCGGCGGATGAAGGTCAAGCTCGCCGGGGCGGCGCAAATGCTCAATGACGCCAATCTTTTCAACATCGGCAAGCGGAACCATACGGCCATTCGCAAGCTGCTTTGGCAATATGGAATGTTCATCGAAGCGGAGGAAATCGGCGGCGCGATTCCGCGGACCCTGTATCTTCGCGCCAGCGACGGAAACGTCACCATCCGCTCACAACAACAAACAAGGGAGTTGTAACCATCATGGCATTCAACATTCTCATCGTTGACGATTCCGCGGTAACGCGGGCAATGATCCGGCGAACACTGCTCATGGCGCAGGTGCCCGTGGCCAACTGGTACGAGGCCGCCGACGGCGTCGCAGGGCTGGAAGTGCTCAACGCGCACCCAGTGGATTTAGTGCTGGCGGATCTGCACATGCCCAATATGGGCGGCGTGGAAATGACCCAGCACATCCTCGCTGATGACGCAAAGCGCGACGTTCCCGTCGTGGTAGTCTCGGCCGAGCCAAGCGCTCAAAGGCTGGAGGCGCTAAAACAGCAGGGGGTCCGCGGGTGTATTCGAAAGCCGTTTACGCCCGAAGCGATTCGGGAAATGGTCAACCAAGTTCTGGGGGTCGCAAATGGTTAATCAGTACGTTCGATTCGTGGCCGAGACATTCAGTTTGACGCTGGAGACACTGGCCTTCATCACCTCGCAACCGCCCGCGGAGGCGGATGGGACCAAGGCGGTGTCTGCGCCGCCCGACGCGATGCTTGCTCGTTTGTTTCTGTCAGGCGGCGACGCCACGGCGCTGGAAATCGTCGCCGGACGGCAATTCGGCAGGCTTCTCGCCGCCAACCTTATGGGGTTGGCCGTGGATGATGACGAAACGGAACTGCGATGCACCGACGCGCTGAAGGAACTGATTAACGTCGTCGGCGGCGCGCTGTTGAGATTGGCGGCCGAACCTGACGCGCAGATGCCCCAGATGGGGGTGCCCCTGATCGAACCGTTCGAGTCGGCAATCGACTGGGAAACGTTCGTCGCCTGCCCCGACGTAAGCGTGCTGGATGCCGAGGGAAACACCATTGCCCTGCGAATGCGAGGCGCGGCTTAATGCTCCAAGGGAACCGCACCAACCCGGCAATCGCTGAATCCCGTCGCATTCGCGTGCTGATCGTTGACGATTCGGCGGTGGTTCGCAGCATGTTGACGCGCGAGCTGTCCAAGGATCCGACGCTATGCGTCGTTGGTAGCGCGCCCGATCCATACGTGGCGCGGGACATGATTCTTGATCTTCATCCCGACGTGCTCACGCTCGATGTCGAGATGCCGCGCATGGACGGCGTGACCTTTCTGCGAAAACTGATGCAGCACCATCCCATGCCGGTGATTGTGCTCAGCTCGCTGACCGACCAGGGAACTCTCACAGCCATCGAAGCCATGGACGCCGGCGCGGTCGAAGTGATGCACAAGCCCGGATCGGCCTACACGGTCGGCGAATTATCGCCACTCCTGGCGGCAAAGATAAAAACCGCCGCCGGCGCGACCGTGCGGCCGCCGAGTGTACGAAAGCCGGTTTCTGCCCGCGGCGCCAGCCAAAGTCTGGCGGAGACCACCGACAGGATTTTCGCGATCGGCGCTTCCACGGGTGGCGTGCAGGCGCTGACCGAAGTGCTTACCGCGCTGCCGGCGACTTCACCGGGCGCGCTGATCGTGCAGCATATGCCGGCGAAATTCACCGCCTCCTTTGCCCAGCGGCTGGATGGATTATGCCAGGTGCGCGTGAAAGAGGCTGTTGACGGCGACGCCGTCACCTGCGGCCGCGTGCTGATCGCGCCCGGCGGCATGCACATGATGCTGCGGCGATCGGGCGCGCGCTATTACGTCCAGGTCGCAGACGGTCCCGACGTGCATCACCAGAAGCCCAGCGTGGAAGTCCTGTTTAATTCCGTCGCCAGATATGCAGGCGGCAATGCGGTGGGGGCGATCCTCACCGGTATGGGGGCGGATGGAGCTGTCGGTCTGCTCGCCATGCGCCGCGCCGGCGCCCGCACCATCGCTCAGGATCAGGCAACCTGTACGGTGTTCGGGATGCCCATGGAAGCCATTAAATGCGGGGCCGTTGAAGCGGTCCTTCCACTTAGCCAGATCGCCGGCGAGATGCTCGCCATGGCCCGCGCCGGTTCAAACAACCAGAAAGGACAATAGCGAATGCAAACCGCACCCGCGACAAAACCAGCAGGGTCGAGCACCGCGAAATTGATTATACCCTTCGTCAACTCCGTGCGGCTCGTCTTCGAGACTATGGTGAAGGTCCAGACCACCGTCAACGCGCCGCGACTGAAGGCCGATCCCTGCCCGACGTACGACGTATCCGGCATCATCGGATTCTCCGGCGATGTGATCGGCAGCGTCGTGGTGAGCCTGCAAATGCACGCCGCCAAATCCCTCGTCGCCGCCTTCGCCGGTTGTGCGATTGAGCCGGGCACGCCCGACTTCTCCGATGCCATCGGTGAACTGGCCAACATGATCGCCGGCGGCGCCAAGAAGCATCTGGGCGCCAACGCGAACATCACCGTCCCCAGCGTCATCATCGGGGCGGGCCACCAGATTGCGCGTCTGAGCGGAGTTCCGTGCATTGTGATCCCCTGCAGCACGCCCGCGGGAGATTTCGCCGTCGAGGTC
The DNA here is from genome assembly GCA_049511115.1 of Tepidisphaeraceae bacterium. Classification (GTDB taxonomy): domain Bacteria; phylum Planctomycetota; class Phycisphaerae; order Tepidisphaerales; family Tepidisphaeraceae; genus JBEKYH01. The sequence continues at coordinate 4,170 of JBEKYH010000112.1, forward strand.
AACGTCAAGCAGATCATTCAATCCCTGCAATAAAAGGAGAAGCAAGCATGAGAGTCCTATTGGTCGACGATTCCCGCGTCATGCGGAACATTGAGAAAAAGAGCCTCGAAACGCTCGGCGGCGCCGTCTTTGAAGAGGCCGGCGACGGCGTTGAGGCGTTGGCGCAAATCGCCAAGGGTATGCCCTTCGATTTGATCCTGGTCGATTGGAATATGCCCAACATGGACGGGTTTACGTTGATCGGAAAGATTCGCGAGAAGGATAAAACCACGCCGCTGGTTATGGTGACCACCGAGGCGGAGAAGCAGCGCGTGATCGACGCCATCAAGGCGGGCGTAAACAATTATGTCATCAAGCCATTCACTGCCGAGGGTCTGATCGAAAAGGTGCGTCAGACGCTGACACGGGCCAAGGCCGCCTGACAATTGTAGTAAACAAGGGAGGAAATATGAACGCCACCGTCATCCAGGAACCAGCCGCCGCTCATCACGTCAAAGGGAGTGTCGATCTCTCCCTGGGGAATCTCGATTGCGAGGGTGATCTTGTCGTCGATGACAACATTCTTGACGGCCGGGAAGTCCGCGCCGCCGGTTCGGTGCGCGTCGCCGGCGTGATTCAGGCCGCGATCGTTCATGCAGGCGGCGATCTCCGGGCTCTCGGCGGGATCACGGGCCGCGATAAGGCGGACTGCCGCGCCGGAGGTGAAATTCATGCCCGCTACATTGTGAAGGCGAAGGTCCAGGCCGATGGCGACGTACACGTGGAAACAGAGATATTGAACAGCCAGATTTCCTGCCGAGGCAGCGTCGCTGTGAAGGCCGGCGCGATCAGCGGCGGGCGCGTTTCGGCGGTGGGGAACGTTCTCTGCCGCAAGCTCGGATGTCACAACGCCATTACTGTGGTCGAGGCGGGCGTTGATTCGGCGACCGAACACATAGCCGCGACCGTCCTGGCCGACATCGAATCCCGCCGCCAGCGCGCCGCCAAGATTCGCCAGACCGTCGAGCCGCTCCTGAAGAATCAAAAGTCGCTGACGCCACAGCAAAAGGAAAAAGCCACCGAGATTCTCTTTGAGTCTGATGGCATCGCCGCCGAGGCCGCCCGAATGATGGAGGCGCTGCGCGACCGTTGCAGGTCGAACGTCTCGCCATCCAGCCCGGAAATACGCGTCCTGGGAACCGCCTATCCCGGCGTCAGCGTCAGGCTAGGCGACCTCCAGACTTCACTGGAAACCGCGTTTGCTGGTCCGTTTTCGATCGTTGTCCGCGGGGCGGGCGCCGATAAGCGGATCGTGATCATCGACGACGGCGGCGGCGTCATCGAATTGAATGCCCATCCCGTGACCAGCGGCGGAGCGAAAATTGTCCGCCAGCTTTGCGCCTCATAAGCGAATTCGCCCCGCGATTTCATCCCGCCATTTACGCGCCTACGGTCGCGGATTACCATCCGCCCCGTGGCTGATCCGCCCGTCCAGGCAACACAGACCGTTCGATGGCCCACGGGGTTGTGGGTTAAGCCTTCGCCGCCTCGAAGCCGCTGGATTCCGGTGCGTTTTGTCGGTGTGGTCTGGTGTTTCGCAACCGCCGTTTCGTGCGGGTTTGCTGCCGCGGCGGGACTTCACTTCGTCCTCCGTCCCGAAGGGATCACACCGATCTGGCCCGCCGATGGAGTTGCGCTGGCGATCCTGTCACGCTGCCCGCGCCGGCACTGGCTGTGGGTTCTGCTGGGTTTCGGGCTTGCGCTGATTGTTGCCAATCTGCGAGCCGGAAGCCCGCTGGCGGCTGACTGTTGGTACGTCGTGGCCAATTTATCCGAGGCGCTTCTTGCCGCGTCAATCCTCACTCGATTTGGGCGCGATCAAGTCGGCTTTTCCACGGTCGGCGAACTGGTGCGCCTCCTGGTCGCCGCCGGCCCGGTTACTGCCATCACCGCCTCCATCGCCGCCGCTCCGATCGTTTATTTTGGATTTGCCCCCAGCTTCTGGCATTTCTGGCGGCTCTGGTTCGTCTCCGACGGACTGGGAATGCTGATCGTAACCCCCGTAATTCTCAGCCTCATCAATCCCAGCGCGCGCCGCCTTTCACATCGCCGGGTAGCTGAGGCGTACGGCATCCTGATCGCCGCCACGCTCTGCGGTCTGTGGATTTTTGGCGGCGTAAATTCCGAGGCGGTCCTTGTCTTCGACCTGCCTTTTGTCATCACCATTCCATTGATTATCTGGGCTGCGCTCCGCACCAATCTCGCAGTGACCTCGCTGGTCTCTTTGGTTTTTACTGCCATCGCCGTGCTGGAAACAGTCGGAGGACGCGGCCCGTTTGTTCAGCGCGGCGGCTCGCTTGAGAGCGTCCTCGTATCGCTTCAGGTCGTGGCGATGGCGTGGTCCACCTGTGGTCTGGCCATCTCAGGGGCGGTCATGCAACACCGCCGGTCGCTTCGATTGCTTTCCGAAAGAGAAGAACGATTTCGCCGCCTTGCCACCAGCTCACCCGCGGCGATCGTTGAAACCGACGAAGCGGGACGTTGTGTTTACATCAGCCAGCGCTGGGAGAAAATCACCGGCCAAAGCGTCGAAGACGCCCTGGGCCAGGGATGGGCCGGTGCAATCCATCCCGAGGACATTCCCCGGGTGCGATCCCAATGGCAGACGGCTTGCGAATCCGCTTCGGATTTTGTTTCCGAGCATCGTGTGCGCAGGCCGACCGGTGAGATTCGATGGATCAATGTCCGTTTGACGCCGTTCCGCTCGATTGACGGATCGCTGCTGGGGCATGTCGGCATCGTCGTTGACGTGACCGATGGAAAATGCATTGAGGAGGAACTGGAAGATCGGCGCCGGTTCACCGCGCTGGTGGCCGATCTCTCCGCGACGCTGATCGATGTCGATCCCGAGAAGGTTGACCAGGCGGTTCGCGACGCGCTGGAAAATCTGTCCGTCTCGCTGGATCTGGACCGCGTCTCCCTCACCGAACGCACCGAGGACGGACTGCACGGCAATCTGATCTTCGGCTCTTCGCGAGTCGAACCTACAATCCGCACATTTGCGCGCGTGGACGAGCTTCATCCCTGGGCGTGGCGGCGGCTGAACGACGGCGAAACCGTTTTGATTCACGATCTCGACGAACTTCCCCCAGAAGCCGCCATCGACAAGGCAAGCTGGAAGAGCCGCTCGGTCAAATCCTTCATGCTCGTTCCCATATTGATCGGTGCGAGCCGGATGTTTATTTTTGCCGCCTCGACGACCGCCCGCCCGCGGAAATGGACCGACGAAATGGCTCTGCGTTTACGCGTGCTGGGTGAAACATTTGTCAACGCCATTGTTCGCTCCAGAGCGGATCAGGAGCTAGGACAGAGCGAGGCCATGTTGCGTAAGCTGAACGCCGCGCTGTTGCGCGCCGAAGATGAGGAGCGGCGGCGGCTTGCCGCTGTGCTTCACGACGACCTGGCCCAGAACCTCTTTGCGGTAGTTGCCCAACTGGTCGCCCTGCGCGGCGGTAAAGAGGCAGGCAGTTCCGGTCCACAATTGGACGCGATCATCACTTCGCTTGATGAAGCGCTTCGTCAGACGAGGGAACTAACCTTCGATTTATGCCCTCCCGTCCTTTACGAACTTGGCCTGGTTGCCGCGGTTGGCAAACTGGCCGACCAGTTCAAGCACCGCTACGGTCTGACATCCCACCTCGACGTTACAGGGAACTTTCAGTCACTCGACGCTGACCTGGCCAGTCTTCTATATCAGGCGGTGCGAGAGCTATTTATGAATGTCGCCAAACATGCTCATGCCACCCGAATTTATATACGGCTAGCCGAATCTGCCGGCCAATTGAATATTTCCGTCGAGGATGACGGCGCCGGCCTTTCCGCAGCGCCCGATCCCGATAATCGAGCACGATCCGGATTCGGCTTGTTTAATATCAGGGAACGATTACGCTCATTGGGTGGGAAATTGGAAATGTCATCATCGCCCGGCAACGGATGCACGGTACAAATGGTCCTGCCATTGCCCAAGCCGATTTGAAAAAGTTGGAGGCCGCTATGGCCATTCGTGTTTTGCTTGTGGATGATCACCCCGTTGTGCTCGAGGGACTCAAAAGCGTTCTCAAGAACGAGGCGGATATAGAACTAGTCGGCATGGCCGGCAACAGCACCGACGCCGTCGAATTGGTGCGCAAGCTGAATCCTGACGTGGTTGTTCTTGATGTCACCATGCCCAAGGTGAACGGAATTGACACGTTGCGGCAAATCCGCGCTGTTTCGCAGGATACGGAGGTTGTCGCGCTCTCCATGCACTCGGGCAAACAGGTTGCCTGCGATATGCTTGCCGCCGGCGCCAGCAGCTACATTCTCAAAGCGGCATCGCTTCAACATTTAATCACCGCCATTCGCACCGTGATCACGGGAGAGACCTACTTACCACCTGAAGTTGCTGATCTGATTCCACCTGAAATGCTCAGGCCCCACCGCAACCACTTGCCCACAGCCGGCGAGGCGCTGAGCGAACGGGAGAAGGAAGTCCTGCGCCTGGTTGCCGAGGGCAAGAGTTCCAAGGAAATCGCGGCACAGCTCTTTGTCACCACCAAGACCATCGTATGGCACCGGCAAAGCATCATGGGCAAGATTGGCGTGCGCACAATCGCCGAACTGACAAAATATGCCGTGCGTATGGGGCTTACGTCATTGGATGGGTGATGGTTGGGCGGGAAATGCAAAAACCAATGGTCGATACAGGCCTGGAACACGTTAAGGAATCCGCAGCGCGTCGCAGAATCCGGCACACCCGGCGCACAAATCGACGCGGAGCGTACCCACATAATCGTCGCTTGGCCGGGCCTGCCAGACGACATTCCTAAGCAGATTCTGGATTAGGAGTCTTGTCATGAAACGCGCCACTTTGCAAACGGCCGCGTCGCTGGTTTGTTTCGAGGAGCAGATGGACCCTCGAAAATGTTGCGTGAGAAACTTGCGCAATTGCGCGACTTTTTAATCGTTGCGTGCTAGAGAGTTCGAATGACGTGAGGTGAGTACTGGTTGAACAGGCCAACAGGGCAACCCGCGTTTTCACCATTGAAAACGCGGGTGGGAACGAGGGCGACGGGGCTCGAACCCGCAACCACCGGATCGACAGTCCGGTACTCTAACCAATTGAGCTACGCCCCCGATGCGTTCCGCCTAAGCTGATGGCACTCTATACGGCAGGGAGGGATTGTCAAGGTTTCATTCGGGGGTTGGCCGGTGAAAATGCAGGACTCACCACAGAGGACGCAGAGGACACGGAGGTAAAGCCCAGAAAGTGGTTTTGATTAGCTCGCCTGCCGCTCGATTTGGGGACGCAAGATTTCCAGATGTGCGATATGCAGGTAAGAGCAAAAAGCCAGGCGCTCGCCTTCGGCATGCGTCGGATCAGGAATAGCCAGGATCAACGACCGCGTGGTGACGAGGGCCATTTCGGGGTGCACGACGTTGTAACTCTCGCCGCTGCTCATGACAACGCGGAATGGCTCGAACGGAGCGCGGTGGAGAATCTCACGGAATGTTTCGGCTGTCATGAGATACATTATACCACGAGAGGTTTTAGCCAAGAAATGGCTTCTGGAAATTGGGGGAAAGGCATGCGTCGATCCGGCTCAGCCGCGTGATCGCGTGCTTGCTCCGCTGGCGCGGGATTTTATTCTGTCGCTTGCGGAGGGAGGGGAAATAGGACTGAGGGCCGAGGACTGAGCACTGAGAGACGGAGGGGGGGAAGCGGGAGAGTCGAGGGTCGAGAGGCGAAAGTCGATTTCGAGGGACGAGACATTGTGGGTCTACGTTCGACTTTCTAATCCCGCCACGGGGGGTCCCAGACTCGACTCTCTCGGCCGGAGGCAGGGATGTTACAGATGTTACACTGGTTTTGGGGTTAATTAAAGTGTGTGCTAACATATTTTCAGCCGTAAGGGGATTGGGAGATGGGGGTTATCGCCGGGAGGCGGAATGTGACACGGACATGCGGAAAAAATAGTGTAACATGGGCCAAAGTGCCTTGGCGGGGGTGAAAAGGGGGTTTGATGAATGGGCATTAAACTGCGCTGATACGGGAGAAGGGGCATAATTATGAATGACCCCTTTTCTTGTCCCTAATTATGAATGACCCCTTTTCTTGTCCCCCCCTTTTCTTGTCCGACGTAGTTCATCATAAGCGGAAGGAATACGCTCGCGGCGACGTGAACACTAATACCGTCGAGTCCAGCTTTGCAATCGTCAAGCGCGGCCTGATGGGAATCCACCATGCCGTTTCAAAGGAACACCTTCACCGCTAGTTGGCGCACTGGGACTTCCTCTGGAATACCCGCAACTTCAATGATGGTGTGCGCACGGCATTGGCCATGAAGATCGGCGAGGGCAAGCGGCTCATGTATCGAAATCCGCTTGGCGGGCAAGATTCGGCGGTTTGACGAATCTTGGAAAAGATGTTAAGCTGGCTAAGCCTTCACGCGAAGGGTTATCCAGCTTGCAAATTTTCCTCAATTTCCAACAAATCGCCGAATTTTGACCGTATACTAGCGCCGTGGTTTGCCGATGCCACTCGGAGGGATCGGCAGAGGGCGGAATGTCTAAGACAACAGCGAAGTCCGTTGCCAATTGGATCGTTGAATATTGCAACGAGCACGGCGATCTCGTTTCAAATCTCAAGCTTCAAAAGCTCATTTATTACGCGCAGGCGTGGTATCTGGCCCTCTACAACGAGCCGCTATTTAATGAACGCCTGGAGGCGTGGGTTCATGGGCCTGTCCAGCCTACGCTATATCGCACCTTCAAGAAGTTTGGTTATAAGCCTATTACCGAATGCACCAAATCAACCTTGGATGAGAAGCATAAATTTCACGTCCTAGAGGTGCTTAAAGCATATGGGCGACTACAGGCATTCGAGCTTGAGCAGCTTGTTCATAGCGAACAGCCGTGGATTGCCGCCCGTGGAAAGCTCGCGCCAGACGCCAATGGCAACGGCCTGATTCGCCACGAAGACATGCAGTCCTTTTATAAGGCCAAGATTCGTGCCAAAGCGCGTTCCTAAACCACAAATCGCGGCCGGTAAAATCCCAAACGCAAAGCCGCCGCCGCCGCGACACATCGTCTTCTCGTTTAAATATCTTACGACCGCCAATCCAAAGTTTACATTGGATCGAGCCGGGGAAGGGTATTTTGAAACCTTCATAAAACGATTGAAGCATGTTTGCGCATTAACTGCAACGGAATGCCGTATATCGCATAGCGGCGTGTTGCGTTCTCATCCGATAAGGTTTGCCAATACGTCAGAGCCGAGTGGCTTTGGCTTTACGGCGATGCCCGAACAACTAAAAGAAGGAGAACCATTTCAATTTGCATTGACTTCTAACGAGCATGGCCGCGTGCATGGTATTCTGGTTGACAACCTTTTTTACCTTGTGTGGGTTGACCCAGACCACCTTCTGTATCCTGGTCATTAATGCGGTCGATGGGATTCGAACCCATAACCTCCGGTGGCCAACGCTGGCGCGTATGCCAATTCCGCCACGACCGCAAGTCCCCTCCGGGGATTGACGGCGTGGTGGCGCACGGATACTGTTGCGGACGTGGTGTCCGCTGCGAATGACGTAGCTCATAAGCCAAACTCCATTCGTGACGGGCATTACTCTGGGCCAGCCCCTGCAACGGGTATGGCCTTTTTCATGCGCTTCCTTCACTCTCTTTGGCGTGTGGATGGGGGCGGATTCCGCGCGGACTTGAGTTTTTCTAGGGAAATCTAGGGGCGG
>JBEKYH010000113.1:0-16087 GCA_049511115.1 Tepidisphaeraceae bacterium
GGGAATGCCATTGCTGGAAGTCGATGCCAATTCCTCGGCGTTTGATTTGTCGTCGGGCATAATCATACTGCTCTCCGAACCAACACTCTACCCGAAACACCGTACGTTGCCGCCATTGCCTGGATTTTACGTCCGCCAATTAAGATTTCAAAAGGGGCGAGATTCACCGATAACGGCGGACGGCGCGGCCTACAACCCCGCCACAATCGTCTCGTGCTCCATCTTACTCGCCCCCTGCGAAAACCGGGTCCGCAGGCGAAGGCCGGCGCATTCGCAGACCAAATCGGGGAGCGGCCGGTTGGCGGCGAGCTCAAAATGCTGCACGTCGGGGCCGTCGGCGCCGTTGCCGGGGGAGCAGAAATAGATGCTGGGGTCGTTGGCGCTCGACCATTGCAGGCCGCCGAGGGTGTAGTGAATCCGCCAATCCTCGGCGATGCACAATCGCTTGAATTCCTCGAAATCGCTGAACGTCCGGCCGTGCTGGGACATGGCGATGAGAATGTCGGCGAGCACGCCTTGATGTTCGATGAGGGTTGCCTGCGGGGTGGCGGCGAGATCGTCGGCGTATTCTGAGAACCGGTCGCGGAAGCCGTCGATGTTGGCGGAAAACGCGGCGCGGAAGGCGTCCTGGCCGTTCGTTCCGGACCTGAGCAGTTTGAGCATTTCGATCAAGCGCGAGCGGTACTTCAAGCGCCCCTGCTCGTCGGTGGCATAGACGAGGAAATGTGCCATCGCCCAGGACTGGTTGTATTGCGTCGCGCTGCGGGCGGGGTCGCGCCAACCCTTGGCCCAGCCGGGGGCGTCCATTGCCAGTAAATCGGGGAACTGAATCAGCGAGCCGCCTTCGATGTCGGCATGAAGCTGCCTCAATCGCCGTGGCGGGACCTGGCCGAGGAGAAAGCCGCTGCCGGTCCAGATTCCCTCCTCAAAAACCTGGGCTAATCCTTCGTTGAGCCAGATGGGAATATTGCGGCCGATCGCGTCGAAGGCGAACTGGTGAAACGCCTCGTGCTGCAGCGTCCGCCGCAAGGCATCGGCCCCCTGCCCGTCGAGAAACGCTGCCAGCAGATGGCGATTGGCGTTGAAGGCCCCGCCGGTGCCGGCCATCGTGAGGCCGACGAGGTGGAGGTACTTTTCCTTGGTGCGAACGAGATAGGCTTCGAGCGGAACCGAATCATCGGGGCGCGGAAAATCGGCCAGTCGCCGCGCGTATTCATCGTACATCGCATCCATGCGGTGGGAAAGATCGCTGACTATCTCCTCATCGAGATCGGTGTGGATGCGGTAGTGCTGGGATTGGATAATGCGAAGGTCCTGCGCGCGGGCGCGCGGGGCGAGGAAGAAAACCACTATACAAATCCATAGAAGAGTTCCTCCGCCCCTGCCGGGGCGGGCGCGTTGATTCATCCTTTTCCACGGGTTCCGCTTCGCTTCACCCGTGGCTACACTCCACCGCCCCGCCGGGGCGGCTTCGCGCGGAGCGTTGCCCCCAAAAATCATCGCCTCAGGAATGACACGCCTGAAAAACATCAGATAATCTCACTTCTTAACTTACGCTCTTTCTTTGCGCCCTTTGCGTCTTTGCGGTGAACCGTCTTTCGTCGTTCTTTTTATTTTCCCTTCCCAGCGACTATGATCGACCTTTTCCGGAACCGACTGACCATGAGCGAAACAGGCACTGAATACGAGCAGGAACGTCGCGCCAAACTTCAAGCCATCCGCGACTTGGGCGTTGATCCCTTTGGCCAGCGCACCGAGGGCGTGAAGCCGCTGGCGGATATAAAATTGCGCTATTTGCCCGAAATGGGCCACGACGGCGGCCCGGAGGTTGTCGGCGCGGGACGGGTGATCCTCAAGCGCGACATGGGAAAACTGACGTTCCTCACCTTGCGCGATGAAAGCGGCGACTTGCAGGTCGCACTCGATAAACGCCGGTTATCGGACTTGGACTGGAAAGTCCGCGATGCGCTCGATCTGGGCGACCTTCTGGTCGCGTCCGGTAATCTTGGCGTCACCAACAAGGGCGAGATCACCATCTGGGCCGCGACCATCGCGCCGGCTGCCAAGGCATTGGTTCCGCCGCCGGGCAAGTGGGACGGGCTGGCCGACGTGGAACTGCGCTATCGCCAGCGGTATGTGGACCTGTGGGCGAATCCCGAAGTGATGAAGCTGATGAAGCAGCGGATCGCGATCGTCGCGGAAATCCGGCGCTTTATGACGGAGCGCGGATTTCTGGAGGTGGAGACGCCGATGATGCAGCCGCTGGCGGGCGGCGCGACGGCTAATCCGTTTGTTACGCACCACAAGGCGTTGGATATCCCGCTTTATCTTCGCGTTGCGCCGGAGCTTTATCTCAAGCGGTTGCTGGTCGGCGGATTCACAAAAGTGTTTGAGCTGAATCGCAATTTCCGCAACGAAGGCATCAGCCCGCGGCATAACCCGGAATTCACGATGCTCGAAGCGTACGAGGCATTCGGCAACTGGCAGACGATGGCGGACTTGGTGGAAGACCTTATCTGCCACCTTGCGCAAACCCTGTTCGGCGGGCTGCGCATCGAGCACAAAAACAGCCGGATCATCAATCTGGCCCGGCCGTGGCGGCGCGTGCGGATGGCGGAGCTAGTCGAGGAGCGAACGGGGTGGCATTTCGACAAGCGCCCCGTGCAGGAGGCGCACCCGTCGCTGTTGGAACAGGAAACGCTGCGGCCGCTGGCGGAGAAGATCAAAGCGCTCTCGCCGGCAGAGCAACTGGTGGAGGTTTACGAAAAGCGCATCGAGCCGACGCTGATCGACCCGTGTTTTGTGACGCATGTGCCGTCGGTGGCGATCCCGCTGGCGCGGGAGAGCAGGGACGATCCCTATTTTGCCGATGTGTACGAACTGGCCATCAACGGGCAGGAAATCTCGCCCGGGTACAGCGAGTTGAACGACCCGGATGTGCAGGCCAAGCATTTCGCCCATCAGGTTGGGGCGAAAGACGAGCAACAGAAAGTGGATGGGGATTTTCTGAATGCGCTTCGCCACGGAATGCCGCCGGCGGGCGGGCTAGGATTAGGGATCGACCGGCTGGTGATGATGCTTACCGGCGCAGAGAGCATCCGCGATGTGATTTTGTTCCCGCTGATGAAGCCGCATTAAGCGAGCCGCTGATTCAACCGTCATGTACAAATTTCTTCTTATCCTGAAGTATCTCCGCAAGCGGCGCATCGCGTGGGTGTCGTTGATTGCCGTGGCGCTGTGCACGGCGATGGTGATTGTGGTCATCAGCGTCATGGGCGGATGGCTCAATATGTTTCGGAGCATTAACCACGGGCTGGTGGGCGATGTTGTGATCCGCCGCCAGTCGCCGAATGGATTTGATCATTACGAGGAAATCCTCGCCGCGGTGAGAAAAATGCCGGAGGTCAAGGCGGCCGTCCCCATGGTCTATTCCTATGCCGCGATCAACATTTATGACCGGATTCATGATGCGGTGCAGGTGGAAGCCTACGGGGATCTGGATCAGGTATCACAGGTCAACTCTTTCAAGCACGGGCTGTTTCGCCAGTACATCCAGCCGTTGGAGGAGATCGAGAACGATCCTTCCCTGAGCGCAGCCGAGAAGGCCAAACGCAAGGCGGCGTTGGAAGCCGCGCCGCCGTCCTTCGACAAACCATTGGATCCGCAGGTCTATCGCGACATCCTGCCCGGCAAAGGCGGCTTCGACGCCTCGCAGGCGCCCGGCATGATCGCCGGCACAGCGGTGATTATGGGTAAGAACGAAGACGGCACGGAAGACAGAAGGTTCACGTATCAGAATGCGTTCTGGGTGAAGATGACAGTGCTGAGCATCAGCGGCGAGGAAATAACACCCAGCGCCACCGAGCGGACCTATTGGCTGGTCGATGATTGCAGCACCAAGTTCTATCCAGTGGATGCGAAAACGGTTTACGTCCCCTTTGATATCCTGCAAAAAGACCTGGGGATGAATTCCTACACCTATCAGCGCCAAGTCGGCAACAATCTTGTGGACGAAGTCGCACCCGCCCGCGCCAACGAAATTGAGATCGCCTTGAAGGACGGCGTCGATCCCGACAAGGGCTTGGCGGCCATCGTAAAACTGGTCGCCGACTTTGGCAACCAATATCCCTTTGAACTTGCCCTGCCGGACGACCCGCTGCGCGCCGAATCCTGGGGTGAGCGCCAGGGCGAATTTCTCAGCGCCGTGGAAAAGGAAAAGGTGCTGGTCACGTTCCTGTTTGGCATTATCAGCATCGTGGCGGTGTTCCTGGTTTTCTGCATTTTCTTCATGATCGTCGTGGAAAAGACCCGCGACATCGGCATCATCAAGAGCGTGGGCGCATCCAACGCGGGCGTGGCGGAGATTTTCCTGGGGTATGGGCTGCTCATCGGCGTGATGGGAGCGGGAATAGGCTTGCTGTTTGCCTATCTGATTGTTCACAACATCAACCAGTTGCACGCCTGGTTGGGAAAGGAGATGGGCGTGAGAATCTGGGACCCAAAGACTTACGCATTTGACACCATCCCCAACACGATGGACCCGCATGATGTGGCGTGGATTGTCGCCATCGCCATACTCTCGGCGTTGCTGGGGGCGATTGTGCCGGCGTGGCGGGCGAGCCGCATGAATCCGGTGGAGGCCCTGCGCTGGGAATGATTTGCCATGCCGCAACTGAAGACCCAGCCTCCCGCCTCGACGAATGTTTCCGCACCGGCTCCGATTTTGCGCGCGGCCAATCTGGCGAAAACGTTCCGCATGGGGGACAGCCGGCTGCAGGTGCTTAAGAATGTTGATCTCTCCGTGCGCGAGGGAGAATTCCTGGCGATTGAAGGCCGCAGCGGCAGCGGGAAAAGCACGTTGCTGCATTTGCTGGGGGCGCTCGACACCGCTGATTCGGGGCAGATTTTTTATGACGGGCAGGACATTTCCAAGCTGTCCAGCGCCGCGCGAGGACGGGTGCGCAATCGCCAATTTGGATTTGTCTTTCAGTTTTACCACTTGCTGCCGGAATTGAATGTGCTGGAGAATGCGCTGCTCGGTCCGATGATCGAGTTCTCCTTTTTCGGCTATCGAGCGAAGAAGAAAGAACTGAAACAGCGGGCCGTCGAAATCCTCGGCTCGCTGGGCATGGACCATCGCCTCAAGCATCGTCCTTCCCAGCTCAGCGGAGGGGAACGCCAGCGCGTGGCCATCGCCCGGGCGCTGCTGAATCAGCCGCGCGTGATCTTCGCCGATGAACCCACCGGCAACCTCGACGCGGAAACCGGGCGGCAGATCATGGGCGTATTGGAAAACCTCCACGCCACGCGGCGGCAGACGATCATCATGGTGACGCACGATCGGACGCTGGCGGGGGAAGCGGATCGGGTGTTGGTGCTGAAGGATGGCGTGCTGCAGGGCGTGCCGGGTGGTTGAATCGGCGGCTTTCTTTCGCCCCAAAGGGGCGGTGGACTGTCGCCACGGGTGAAGCGCAGCGCAACCCGTGGAAAGCGTTGACTGTTTTTCGCCCCGAAGCGGGCGAAGGAAATGTGGTTCCCTTCAACTCCGCCTGCCGTATTCGATCTTCCGCCGCCCCTGCCGGGGCGGGCACATCTTGCGATACGTTTTCCACGGGTTGCGCTTCGCTTCACCCGCGGCTACATTCGTCCGCCCCACCGGGGCGGCCTTGATCTCATCTCTCCGGGAGAGATTGGCAGAGCCATCGCATCCGATTCGCCCGCTCCGCGTCGATATGTTATTCTCGCCGCTCAGAAAGGATGACCCGCTTTGCGGATCAGCAAGGAGATCGAATGTCGCTTAAAGTCTGGATTGACGGCGCCCTCCATGACAAGGAAAACGCCCGCGTCAGCGTTTATGACCATGGCCTGCTCTATGGCGACGGCGTGTTCGAGGGAATCCGCGTTTATAGCGGGCGCATTTTCCAGGCCGAGGCGCATCTCCGCCGGCTTTTCGATAGCGCGCGGGCCATTCGTTTGACGATTCCGCTTTCGCCGCAGCAGATTCAGGCGGCGATTCAAGCCACGGTTTCGGTCAATGGGTTTACGGATTGCTACGTGCGGCTCATCGTGACGCGCGGCGTCGGATATCTGGGGCTTAATCCCACGAAATGCTCCAATCCTTCAGTGATTGTCATCACGGACACCATTGAGCTTTATCCGCCGGAGATGTACGCCAAGGGGATGAGTGCGATCACGGCTTCGGTCATCCGTAATCATCCCAATTCGCTGTCGCCGCGGATTAAGAGTTTGAATTACCTGAACAACATTTTGGCCCGGATCGAGGCCAACGACGCGGGCGTGCCGGAGGCGATTATGCTCAACGCCGACGGCAACGTGGCCGAATGCACGGCCGACAATATCTTCATCGTGCGCGATGACATTGTTTTCACGCCCGGCACCGCCGACGGCATCCTTGAGGGCGTCACCCGCGATGTGATGATGAAGCTGTGCGGCCGGCTCAAGATCGCCTGCGTTGAAAAAACCCTGCAGCGGCATGACCTGTACATTGCCGACGAATGCTTCCTGACCGGCACGGGGGCCGAAGTCATTCCTGTCACGCGCATCGACGGGCGGACCATTGGTTCGGGGGCGCCGGGGGCGATTACGCGGCGGCTGATCGAGGCGTTTCATCAGTTTGTGCGGCAGGAGCCATGACAGTCGCAAAGCGCATTTCCACTGCGATTCAGGCAAATTCCACTCAAGCACCGGCCGCCGCTTTGATCTTGAACTGATCAGAAATAACCGACAAAGACCCATCCGTCGCCGTCAACGTGTATTCACCGGCCGCATCCAGAATAACATCGTTGAACGTAGCAACGCCATCGGAAATCGCGGCGGTGAACGTGCCGCTCAATGTCGCGCCATCAGGGCCGGTATTAATCGACAACGTGACCGTAGAGCTGTTCTTAGCCGCCACATTCCCGAACGCATCCTTCAGCGTCACCGCAAATGGAGCGAGCGCAACGCCCGCCGTTGTCTTTGCCGGCGGCTGAGTGGAGAAGTGTATTTTGCTCGCCGCGGCGGGTACGACTTTGAAAGAGGGCGAGGTTGCGCCGGTGAGCGACCCGTCGCCGGCTTGGAGTGAATAGGTTCCGGCCGTGTCGAGCACAACGCCGGAAAACGTCGCGAGCCCATTCATGGCAGCCTGCGAGGGCGCGCCGCTCACGACGCCGCCGGCTGGGCCGCTGCTGACTGAGAGTGAGACTGTGCTGGAGTTGCTCGAAACCAGATTGCCGAATTTGTCGGCGACTTCGACCGTGATCGCCGGACTAATGGCCGCGCCGGCGGTCACTTTGGTCGGCGGCTGGACGAAGAGGAGCTTCGAGGCCGCCCGGGGATTGATGTTGAATGAAGTGGAGTTGAATGTCCCGGCGGCAAGGCTGTCGGCCAAATCGCCGGCGGTTAGCGTGTATGAACCTGCCGTCTGGATAGCCAGATCGCTGAAGGTGGCCACGCCGCCAACGGCGTTGACGGTCAGCGTGCCAAGCAGCGATGCTCCGGCGGGGCCGGATTCAATGCCGATCGTGACGGCTGAATTATCCGAGGTTTGAAGAGTGCCGCTGTTGTTCTCAATCATGACCACCACCGGCGCAAGGGTTCGGCCGGCTTTGGCATCGGCAGGTTCGGTGGAAAAGACCAGCACGTCGCCGGGCCCGGTCAGGACATTACCGGAGTTATTTTTTCCGGAAGTGGAACCCGCCAGGCCGATTCCGCCCGCAGCGCCGGCGCTGCCGGGATTGCCTGTGGCGCCGGCTGCGCCACCGGCGCGGGCATTGCCGTTGTTACCCGCTGCTCCGCCGACAGCGCCGCCTTGGCCGCCCAGACCTGCGCCTCCAGCGATGCCGCCCGCGCCGCCGGGGCCGCCGCTCGTTCCGGCGTTTCCACCCGCGCCGAACAGTCCGCCAGCGCCAGCCGTGACCGCGCCCTTTGAGGTGCTTCCTGTCCCGAGCGTCACCTGACCGGCGGCGACGTAGATGCTTCCGCCCTTGGCAGCGCCGCCGGCCCCGCCATTTCCACCCATGCCGCCATTGCCCCGGTTGCCGCCAACGCCGCCGGTGCCGCCCGCGCCGGCATTGCCGCCATTGCCGCCGGCCCCGCCGCCGAGCGTGCCCGATCCGCCGCGGCCGCCATTGCCGCCGTTTCCGCCCGTGGCGCCGGCGCCGCCGTTGCCGCCGACTTTCCCAGCCGCGCCGCGTCCGCCGCCCCCGCCCGCTCCGCCGGTGGCTTTGTTGCTCGTGAAGGCGTCGCCAACTGAAGTGACTGTCCCTCCCAAAACCGCCAACCCTCCGCCATCAGCGCTGCCGCCCGCGCCGCCCGCGCCTCCCTTGCCGCCACCCCCGCCGTCTCCACCGTCACCGCCATTGCCGCCTTTTCCGCCATTTCCGGCCTGGTTACCGTAGCCACCGAAAGCGCCCCCACCTCCGCCGGCGCCGCCCATCGCCCCTAATCCGCCAGCCGCGCCGGCGCCGCCGTTTCCGCCCATACCGCCGAGCGCGCCGGCGCCGCCGACCCCGCCCGCGCCGCCCACCGCGACATTGCCGCCGATCGTGTTTCCGTTCAGCTTCATCGAACCGCTGGCGAGAAGGATCGCGCCGCCCATGGCACTGCCGCCGCCGCCGCCATCTCCGCCGTCGCCACCGTCGCCTCCGTCCCCGCCCTTTCCGCCCGCGCCGCCATCATTTGCATTGCCCCCGCGCCCGCCGTGCGGAGCGCCCGGCTGATGCCCGCCATTTCCGCCCGCGCCTCCGCCGCCGCCGGCGCCACCCGCCCCGCCCGATTGACCACCCAATCCACCCTTCCCTCCGGCCCCGCCTTGCCCGCCGCTTCCGGCAGTCAGCGCGTTTCCCTGCATGACATTATTCTTCAGTACAACAGTTCCTTGAGCGATGTATACCGCCCCGCCCATTGCGTCGGCTCCATTTCCACCCGTGCCACCTTTGCCGCCGCCGCCGCCCTTCCCGGCATTGCCGCCGTCGCCGCCCAGTCCGCCGGCTCCGCCGTTGCCGCCGGTCCCCGCCTGTGCAACGACAATCGAGTTTGACGTAACGCCATTTTTCCCGGCTCCGCCAGCGCCGCCCTGACCTCCAGCGCCGCCAACCCCGCCGTTGCCGCCTTTCGGGCCACTCGCGCCGGCCCCTCCGGCGCCGCCATGTCCCGCCGTCACCGCGTTATTGCTCAGCGTCGAATTCTTAATTGTCAGTTGCCCGCCAGCAACGTAGATGCCTCCTCCATCGGCCGCGCCCCCGTTGCCGCCATTGCCGCCTTGGCCCCCTACTCCGACGGCATCCGCTGCGGCTCCGCCGTTTCCACCATTGCCGCCGCTGGCGCCATTTGCCGCGGGCGCGGCAAACGGGCCGGTCGCGGCATTTTTTCCCGCAACTCCGTTGTTCCCGGCGCTGCCCGACAATGGCGGAGTTGAGATAAATATTCCCGCTCCCCCATTGCCCCCCACCCCGCCCTTGGCTTTGTTAGCGTTCACTTGCGAATTACTCTTGAGCATCAGTGAGCCTGAGGCGAGATAGATTCCGCCGCCCAGGGCGCTTTGGCCGTTCGTGCCGTTGGAGCCGCTGATTTGGCCGGGATTGCCGCTGGCCCCGGCTGATCCATCCGCGCCGGTCGCATGGCACTGCGTCACGTTCACGCCGCTGAGCGTGACCTGCCCCCCGTCGATGAGGATTCCCCCGCCCAGCGCCATCGCGCCGCCGACCACGCCGCTATCGCGGGCACGGCCGCCTTTGATCTGGAGATTCTCAAGTTCCACCGTGACATTCGGCCCCACGATCTCCAAAATGCGGCTTGCCCAGGTGACCGACGAGGATGGCTCGATGATCGTGGCATTCTGCCCGGCGCCGTCGATGATGAGCGTTTTACTGGGCGCCTGGGCAGTGTTCTGGTTCTGGATGGTCAGATTCCCCAGATTCGTGTTGGTCAGAGCGAACGTGCCAGCGGCCAGATTAATCGTGTTGCTTGCCTGGGCATTTCCGTCCACGGTTGAGATTGCGCTGCGCAAGCCCGCGTCGCCGCCGGCGGGAGTCAGATTGAACACCGACAGCAGAATCCGCTGTTCCACCGATTCCAGCTTTGCTTCGAGGACCGCTTTGCACTTGCTACGGCTCATTTTTTCGGCCTCCAACAAAAGCCCGGGAACAGTCTCCCGCGCCCGTGCGAACACATGGCCTCGTGCATTTCGATTGCTATTTACAGTACGTTCTGCCGAACCCACGAAATAAGCGATTGATCAGGCTCGGGTTCGGAATGTAATAGAATCGCTCTTCAGCCGCAATGGAATTTGGTGAAATCGCAGAAAAAGGGTGTGACGCTCAATCGTGGCGAAAGGCGAAGAACCCTCACCCCAACCCTCTCCCTGAGTACATGGAGAGGGGGTAAAGGGCAGTGTCGCCACAAAGAGGGGTTACACCCCAGAAAAGCGAAAGAATGTGAAACGCGATCGGACGCCCGTCAAAATTGCCGGGCGGCGTGCGAAAGGGTAATCTTCCCGACCGATGTTAATGACGGAAATCTCCACCCCCGGCGCCGATGTTGGCGAGACTGAACTGGACCGAGCCATTGGGCGGGCGCGGGATGCGCTGTTGTCGCTACAGAATGAGAAGGGGTACTGGGTCGGCCAGTTGCAGGGGGACAGCATCCTGCAATCGGAATATATCCTCATGAAGTTCGTTCTGGGTCAGGAGAACGACCCGGAGGTGCCGAAAATCGCGGCCATGCTGCGGTCGATGCAGCAGAGCGACGGGGGATGGAATTTGTTTCCGGGCGGGCCGCCGGATTTGTCGGGGACGGTGAAGTCCTGCGTTGCCTTGCGGCTCATGGGCGATGATCCGAAATCGCCGCACATGCTGGCGGCGAAGAAGGCGTGCCTGGACTTAGGGGGCGCGGAGAACGCCAATTCGTTCAGCAAATTTTATTTCGCGGCACTGGGGCAGATCAGCTATGACGCCTGCCCGGCTATTCCGCCGGAGATCGTGTTTCTGCCCAAGTGGTGTTACTTCAATCTATATAACGTGTCGTCGTGGACGCGGGTGATGATTTTGCCGCTGGGGATCGTGACTACGCTGCGACCCGTGAGGCAGATTCCGCCGGAGCGGGGGATGCGCGATCTGTATCGGAATCCGGCGGCGGCCGACCGGCTGGCGGAGGTGCCGCCGGGGTTTCCGCGAACCTGGCGCGATTTCTTTCTCCGCGTGGATCAGTTCCTCAAGGCGTACAATGAATCCCCCCTGCCGGGCCTGCGCCAGCGCGCCATGGACGAGGCGATGAAATGGATTCTGGCCCGCATGGACAACTCCGAGGGACTGGGGGCGATTTTCCCCTCGATGATCTACATGCTGATCGTCTTTCGCATTCTGGGGTACCCCGACGATCATCCGCGCGTGGTCAAAGCGCATAAGGACCTGCGGGATTTTTTTGTGCCGATCGACGACATGATCCGCGTGCAGCCGTGCCTTTCGCCGGTGTGGGATACGGGGATTGCGATGCATGCGCTGGCGGAGACGGGGATCGAACACAATGCTCCCGAGATTCAATCGGGCGTGAAGTGGCTGCTCAGCAAGGAGTGCCGGGGCGCGGCGGACTGGAGTGAGAATTGCCCCCATGCGGATCTCGAGAAAACGTCCTCATGGTTTTTTGAGTTTTCCAATCCCCATTACACGGACACGGACGACACCGCGATGGCGGCGATGTCATTGTGCCGCCTGGGCGGGGAGGCGGCGGCGCCGTCCGTTGAGCGCGGGAAGAATTGGCTGCTGGCCATGCAAAACGACGACGGGGGATGGGCGGCGTTTGACCGGACGACGCCGCGGCCGATTCTGGAGAAAATCCCGTTTGCCGATCACGGAGTGGCTGCTGAGCGTGCAGAAAGAGGACGGCAGCTTTGGCGAGACGCCGGCCAGCTATGACGACGCGGCTCTTAAAGGGAAGGGCGACAGCACGGCTTCGCAAACGGCGTGGGGAACGATGGGATTGATGGCCGCGCTTGGGCCGGCGCACGACGCCGTGCGGCGCGGAATCGACTGGCTCATCGCCCATCAGGGGGCGGATGGAAACTGGGAGGAGCAGGAGTTTACCGGCACGGGATTTCCGCGCGTGTTTTACCTGAAATATCACCTGTACCGGCTCTACTTTCCGCTCATGGCCCTGGCGCGTTACAACCGGTTGCTTGCGCGGTAGAACCGGTGGCGTCGATGAGCATTTCCACAGTCCAGACCAAAGGCAAAGTCTCCGTCGCCACGCTGGGAGAAATCGAGAGCGAAGCGGCGTGGAAGCAGGCGTTTGGACAGCAGCGCAAGGATTGGCGCTATTACAAGATCGTCGAAGAGACCCTGCATCAGGGTTTTGAGCACCGGTATTTCCTGCTGGAGAACGATCGCGGCGAGCGGGCGGTGCAGCCGTTTTTCATGCACAACCAGGATTTGCTGGCGGGGTCGGCGCAGTGGGTGCAGAACCTGATCGCGCGGCCGCGAAAAATATTCCCGCGCCTGCTGACCATGCGGACGCTGATGGTCGGGTGCGCCGCGGGGGAGGGGCGATTGGATGCCGACAGCGAAGAGCGCGCGGCGTGGATTGGTGAATTATTGGCGCGGCATCTCAAGGAGCATTCGCGACGGCTCCGCTGCGGCATGGTGGTGATGAAGGAATTTCATGTCGAGACGCGAGCGGCATTGCAGTGTTTCAAGACCAGCGGATTCACATTCGTCCCCAGTTTGCCCATGACGCGGTTGAGCATCGACTACGCCAGCTTTGAAGAATACATGACCAAGGCGCTCAGCAAGGTGACGCGCAAAGGCCTGCGGCGGAAATTTCGCGCGGCTAATGATGCCAAGCCGATCACGCGGGAAGTCGTCACCGATATCAGCGCGGCCGTGGATGAGGTCTATCCCCTATACATGGCGGTCTATGAGCGCTCGCCGCTGCATTTTGAAAAGCTGACCAAGGAATTTCTCTGCCGGCTGGGATGGGAGATTCCAGACAAAGTCCGCTATTTTATCTGGCGGCAGGAGGGAAAGGCGGTGGCGTTCAGCTTGTGCATGATGAACGGCGATACGCTCTACGATGAGTACCTGGGGCTGGATTATTCCGTCGCGCTGGATTTGCATCTGTATTTCCACACCATTCGCGACATCATCGAATGGGCAATGGCCCAGGGATTAAAATGGTATTGCAGCAGCGCCCTGAATTACGATCCGAAACTGCACCTGAAGTGCCGCCTGGAGCCGCTGGATTTGTACGTGGCCCACACGTCGGCGGTGGTGAACTTCTTCCTGGCGAAATTTCTGCCGATCCTGGAGCCGACGCGCAACGACAAGACGCTGA
The DNA here is from genome assembly GCA_049511115.1 of Tepidisphaeraceae bacterium. Taxonomy (GTDB): domain Bacteria; phylum Planctomycetota; class Phycisphaerae; order Tepidisphaerales; family Tepidisphaeraceae; genus JBEKYH01. Next base: position 13,327 of record JBEKYH010000113.1, read on the forward strand.
GGCAGTTTCCCAATTTCGCCGACCTGTGGGGGGCGAAATGACCGGCCTGCGGCGCGCGGGGAGATTGTTTCTCAATGCGTATGTTCAAATCGCACTGGGGGCGCTGACGGTGACGGCGTCGGAGCTGTTGATGAAAGTCGGCGCCAATTCGCGGGCCGGCGATATCGGGGTGCTGGGCATCGCCGCGCTGGCGAGCGGCGTGACGTGGATCGCGATAATTTTGTATTGCCTTTCCTTTTTGAGCTGGGTGCGCGTGCTGCAATGCCTGCCGCTGGGGATGGCATTTGGCCTGATCAGCGTCGTGCACGTGCTCATTCCCATAGGGTGCGCGATATTTTTGCACGAAGCGGTTTCGCCGCAAAGGTGGCTGGGGATTCTGCTGGTGCTGGCGGGGTTGATGATGATGGTGGGGCCAGTGGCAAAATTGGAAGAGAAGCTGGAGACCAGGGCGTGACGTGGACGGCGGTCATTTTGTGCTTGATTTGCCAGGTATTAATCGTGCCGGGGCAATTGCTGCTGAAGCGCGGAATTAGCGGGCGCAAGCCGCGGCAGGTTTATTTCGTGCTGGGGATTGCCTGCATGGCGCTGTGGTTTTTCCTGTGGCTGGGGCTGATGGGGCATTGGGATTTGAGCAAGCTTTATCCGTTCGAGGGCCTTAACCCCGGTCTCATGGCCATCGCGGCGTGGCTGATGCTGGGAGAAAAACTGCCGCTCAAAGCGTGGATCGGACTGGGGCTGGTTTGTGTGGGGATTGTCTTCGTGGCGGTAAGCTGAGCGAGGTACTTTCTTATATAGTCGGAGCAGCCATGGCGAAACACACCTCCAACCCGCTGGATAAACCGAAGCTCAAATCCTACTACGAAAATGCCCGACCGGAAGTGTTGGCCGTGGTCGCCAAGCACGGGCTGGTGGCGCCGACGGTGGTGGAGCTGGGCTGCGGCGCGGGCTTTGCCAGCAGGCAGATCAAGGAGGCCGTGAAAGCAACGCGGTACATCGGGGTTGAGTCCTCCGTGGCGGCGGCGGAGCAGGCGCGGAAAGTTCTCGACGAGGTTCACGTGGCCGACGTGGCAACTGTCGCGCCGGCTGAGCTTGGAATCGCCGACGGCACGATCGATCTGCTGGCGACGGTCGATATTCTTGAGCACCTGTACGACCCCTGGGAAGCGCTGGCGCGCTGGGCGGCCACGCTCAAACCCGGCGGCCACGCACTGGTGTCGATGCCCAACGCGCAGAATGTGAAACTGGTCACACGCCTCATCAGCGGCATGTGGACGTATGAGGAGGAAGGACTACTCGATAGCACGCATCTGCGATACTTCACGCTGGAGGGCCTGATCTCCCTCATCACCGGCGCGGGGCTGACCGTGCAGACCATGCATTCCATCATGCAACCCCGGATCGACGTGGCTGCCGTTCAGGAGACGGGGAATTCGATCACCGTGGAGAATGTGACGTTAAGCGGTCTGACGCGGCGGCAGATTGGGGGGTTGTTTGCGTATCAGTACATCGTGATTGCGCAGAAGGCGGGGTAGCATCCGCAAACTACGAAGTATTTCGTTGACATCTCCGAAAGCCTTCGTATACTTTGCCTCCATGGCACAACCCCCACGGCCGACTGATGGCGAACTGGCGATCCTGCGGGTGCTTTGGCGGCGCGGGCCCAGCACCGTGCGGCAGGTGAGCGATGCCCTCAACGAAGAGCGGGCGATGGGATACACCACGGTTCTCAAGCTCATGCAGATCATGCTGGAAAAGGGGCTGCTGCGGCGCGACGCGTCGGAGCGCAGCCACGTCTATCGGCCGCGGGTGAGCGAAGAGAAGACGCTGGGGCAACTCGTCGATGACCTGATGCACCGGGCCTTCGGCGGCTCGTCGCAAAAGCTGGTGATGCAGGCGCTGTCGGCGAAGAAAGCCTCGCCCGCGGAACTGGATGAGATTCAAAAACTCCTCGACAAGATGAAAGGAGAATGATCATGGGCACGCTCCACTGGCACACGCTCCGTTGGCTTTCGCAATCGCCCGTCGCGGGCGCGCTGGGCTGGACGCTGTTGCATTCGCTGTGGCAGGCGGCGGTGGTCGCGATCATTCTGGCCATGAGCCGCGATGCGATGCGGCGGGCGTCGGCCCATTTGCGATATGTCGCGGCGTGCGTGGCGATGGTGAGTGTGCCGGTACTGGCGGGGGTGACGTTTGTGCGGGTGTATAAGCCGGCGGAGCAAATGACGCGGGCGGTTGTTGCGACCCTGACGGCCGATCAACTCGCGGCGCTCGGGCATGAGGCATCGCTCCGGTCGGCAGGCGAAACGGAAGCGCGTCAAACCACAACGATGACCCAGCGTCTCGACGCTGCCAGCGGATGGCTCGCATTGGCGTGGGGCCTGGGCGCGGGCGCGATGGCGCTGCGGCAATTGGGAGGGTGGATGATGGTGCGGAGGCTGCGACAGACTTGTGCGGCAATCGAGGATTCGCATCTCATCGGCGTTTTTGAAGAAATGGCCGATCGCATCGGCGTGCGGCGTGTGGTGGCACTGGCGGAGTCGAGCCTGATCCAGGTGCCGACGGTCATCGGCGCGGTCTTTCCCGTGGTGCTGTTGCCACTGGGGGCGATGACGGGTTTGACGCCGGAGCAGTTGCGGGGATTGCTGGCCCACGAATTGGCCCATGTGCGGCGGCTGGATTATGCGGCAAATTTAGTGCAATCGGCGATTGAAACACTCCTGTTTTTTAACCCGGCCGCCCGGTGGATTGGTCGAATCATCCG
>JBEKYH010000114.1:0-11786 GCA_049511115.1 Tepidisphaeraceae bacterium
TGGTCCTCAAGGCGTTCCACCAGGCCGGCAACGTCGTGGTCGAAATTACCGACGACGGGCGCGGCCTCAACCGCGACCGCATCGTCCAGAAAGCCGCCGCCGCCGGACTCATCAAGGAAGGCCAGGAACTTACCGACCAGGAAATCTTCCAGCTCATCTTCCATCCCGGACTTTCCACCGCCGAAAAAGTCACCGACATTTCCGGCCGCGGCGTGGGGATGGACGTGGTCCGGAAAAACGTCGAGGCCCTGCGCGGCCGTGTCGAAATCGCCAGCCAGCCCGGCAAGGGCAGCACCTTCACCGTGCGCCTGCCGCTGACATTGGCCGTCATCGACGGCCTGATCGTCAAGGTCGGCGCCCATCGCTACATCATTCCCATCACCAGCATTGAGCAAAGCATCCGCCCCGCGGCGCAGCAGATATCCACAGTCGCGCAAAAGGGCGAAATGTGCATGGTGCGCGAGCGTCTCCTCCCCATCGTGCGCCTCCATCGCCTGTTCAACGTGACCCCCAAAACCGACGACCCGACCGCCGCCCTGGTCGTCATCGTCCAGGACGGCCCGCGCCGCTGCTGCGTGCTGGTGGACGAACTCGTCGGACAGCAGCAGGTGGTCATCAAATCCGTGGGCAAGGAGATAGGCAGTCTTCCGGGAATCGCCGGTTGCGCGATCCTTGGGGATGGAAATGTAAGCCTCATTCTCGACGTGGCCGGAATCATTCAATCGGCTTTGAAATAAAGGAACAGACACATGAGTGCCATAGCGGAAAAAACTGGAACCAACGCCCGAGGCGGAAAATACCTGACCTTTGGCCTGGGCACCGAGGAATACGGCCTGGAAATCCTCAAGGTCCGCGAAATCATCGGACTGATGGACATCACCGCCGTCCCGGGAACGCCGCCGCATGTGCGCGGCGTGATCAATCTCCGCGGCCAGGTGATCGCCGTCATCGACCTCCGCAGCCGCTTCGGCTTGCCCCCCGTCGAGCGCACCGAACAGACCTGCGTCATCGTCGTTGAGATCAACAGCGAAGGACGCCGCATCAGCATGGGCATCGTCGTCGACCGGGTATCTGAAGTTCTCAGCATCCCCGCGTCGAACATCGAGGACACGCCCAGCTTCGGCGCCAACATCGATACCAGTTTTGTCCTGGGGATGGGCAAGATCGGCTCTCACGTGAAAATCCTGTTGGACATCGACCGCGTGCTGGGCAGAGACGATATCAACGCCATCAGCGCGATCAATCAAGGCAAATAATCAAACCATTGGACCCTTTTTAACGAGGAAAGAACCATGACAATCGGACGCAAAATAACGTTGGGTTTCACCGCGATGATCGCGGTAACCGTGACCGCGGGGCTGGTCGCGCGCCATTCGCTTTCCACCATCCGCGCTGTCACCAAGGACGCCGCGGACAACCTGGTCAGCTACCGCGCGATAGTGCTTATCAATGACCGGTCCCAAACCAACGAAACTGATGTCCTTGAGCTTCTCAACGGCCCGGACGCGGCAACTGCCCAGGCCGTGCTCAAGGACATCCAGCAAAACGACACCGACCTGGATAAAGCCTATTCCGACTATGAAGCGGCGCTCGGCGACGACCAGACAGATAGCGCCAACTTCCAAAAACTTCAGGAATTGCGAAAGGCCTACGAGCCGGCCGCCGCTCAGGTCCTGGCCACCTGCCAGAGCGGCAAACTGCCCGAAGCGCGCGCCGCCTTCTTTGCGCAATGCGGCCCCGCATTCGATCCCATGATGGCACAGATCGACTTGATGACGGACTTCAACGATAAGCAGCTCCAACAAGGAACCGACGATATATTCGCCAACGTCGATAAGGGTCTCGCAACCGTCTCCTGGGGCAATGGACTCGCCATCGTCATCGGAATCGCCCTGGGTCTGGTAATCACCCGATCACTCGCCAAGGTTCTGGGCCGTCTGACTCAGCAGCTCGCTACCGGCGCCGACCAGACCTCGGCCGCTTCCCAGCAGGTTTCAGCTTCAAGCCAAAGCCTGGCGCAGGGCGCCAGCGAGCAGGCGGCGAGCCTGGAAGAGACCAGCAGCAGCCTCGAGGAAATCAGCTCCATGACCAAGAAGAACGCCGACACGGCGCAGCAAGCCAGCATTCTGTCGGCCGAAGCCAAGAATGTTGCCGACAGAGGCAACGGCGCGATGACGAAGATGAGTGCGGCCATCGCCGACATCCAGAAGAGCGCGCAGGAGACCGCGAAGATCATCAAGACCATTGATGAGATCGCCTTCCAGACTAACCTCCTGGCGCTCAACGCCGCGGTGGAAGCGGCCCGGGCCGGCGAGGCCGGCAAGGGATTCGCTGTCGTCGCCGAGGAGGTTCGCAATCTCGCCATGCGTTCAGCCGAAGCGGCCAAGAACACCGCGAATCTGATCGAAGGGTCCGTTCAGAACTCCAAGAACGGCGTGACGATCGCCGATGAAGTTGCCCAATCCCTCGCCGAAATCACCACCGCCAGCACCAAGGTCAACACGCTGGTCGCCGAAATCGCCGCCGCGAGCGTCGAACAAAGCCAGGGCGTCAATCAGGTGAACCAAGCCGTTCAGCAAATGGACAAGGTCACCCAAAGCAATGCCGCCGCCGCCGAGGAGACCGCCGCCGCCGCCGAGGAACTCAACTCGCAAAGCACCGAGGTGCGCGGAATTGTCAACGAACTCCAGCGGCTCGTGCGCGGCGGAAGCGCTGATAGTTCATCGATCGACTCCAGCGCAGCCCGCAAACCCGCGGCAAAGAAGTCGCCCAAGGCCCCCGAGCCCAAACTCCGCCCGCCGCCCAAGCGCGCCGAATCGCGAATTCCTATGGACGATCCGCACAAGGAGGAAGATTTTTCGGACTTCAATGTCGCCGCCTAGGGACCAGTTGCAACTGTCCAAGGATTCCCATGTGGAAGGAACTCAAAGACCCTTGGGTAGTTGGAGCGGCGATCCTCGCGATCGCGGGCCTGAGCTCCGCCCTGTTGCCTGACGGATTGGGCATGGGGCCTTCCCAGGTCCAAGCCAAGGCGGCCCATTCGGCCCGGCACCGGTCGATTGGTTCAGGATACGGCATTATGCGATTTCTGCCTCAAACAAATCCCAGTTCAGCCCCGGTTCAAGGACCGGCTGCGCCAGCGACCCAGCCGTCGCCCGCCGCCGAGCCCTCGACGGATTTGCCAGCGCCGGCGGCAGGAGGTGAGACGCCGGCCTCCTCGCAACCGTCGGCCGCGCTGGAACAGCCGGTCGTGCCCGCGCCTCAGCCGCTTCCTTTACCCGCGACCACCCAAACCGACGGCGCCCCAACCGCCCCCCAAATCATGGAACATCCCTTGATCGCTTCCTCCCAACCCGGGGACATGGCGCGGCCTTCACTGGAGGAAGCCGTGCATGTCAGCGCCACTACAACTCAATCCGCCGACACCACCGCGCCGTCAGCCGACACCCAACCGGCGGGCGCGGCGGCCGGCGAAAGCTCGGCGCCCGCCGACGCCGACGACCATCTCTCTGATCACTGGCTCGCCGCCCAGCGCGGACGTCTCGCCGACCGCGGCATTGTCATCGACGCCCTGCTGGCCACCTATTTCGGCGATAATTTCTCCGGCGGCGCTACCACCAGCCACGCCGGCGCGGCCTATGAATTCAATTTGAACTTCACCCTCGACAGTTCCAAGTTGCTCGGCTACGACGGCGGCACTCTCTTCGTCAACTTCCGCACCCAGGACGGACTGGAACATCCACTCGACGGCTCCTTTGGCGACACCTCCCATCTCGACGAGCCGCAACTGACCGCCGTCTCGGAAATCTGGTACCAGCAGACGCTCTTCGCCGACAAACTGCGGCTCAAACTCGGCAAGATCGACGCCAATGAGGACTTCGCCTTTGTTCAAAACGGCGGCGAATTCCTCAATGATTTCGCCAGCTACAGCGCCACCATCGCCTCGCTCCCGACCGATCCCGATCCCGCCTTGGGCGCCTTGGCTTTCTATACCATTAACGATCACTTTTATGTCGGCGCCGGCGTATTTGACGGTTCTCTCCAGCAAGGCGTCCCGACCGGCTCCCTCGGCCCCAACACCGGGTTCAGGAGCACCTTCCTCATCGGCGAGGCGGGCGCCAAGTGGACATTGCCCGGCGGGCGCGACGGACGCCTGGCCCTGGGCGGCTGGCGTCAGACGGGCTCGATTCCCCACCTCGATGACGGAGGTCACGACACCAGCGCCCAGGGTCCCTACGCCACCTTCGATCAGACCCTGTGGCGAGCCAATCCCGATCAGGACGACGACAAGCGCGGCATCGCGATGTTCGCATTGGCCGGCTACGCCGACCCGCGGCTCAGCCAGGCCGCCCAGCAGTTCAGTGGCGGCGTGAAATGGACCGGCCTTATCCCCAGCCGCCCCGACGACATCGTCGGACTGGGAGCCGGATACATCGGCTTCAGCCAGGCCGATGACGCTGGATTCGATCACAGCGCCCAGACCACTATAGAAGCCTTCTACAAGATCCAGTTGAAGCCCTGGTTCAGCATCGAACCGGACCTTCAGTTCGTAAATGACCCCGACGGAATAGCATCGCAGCACAACGCCGTCATAGGAACGATTCAGATGCTGGTGGATTTTTAGAAAAAGGCGGCTCTCAATCGCGTCATATACGACGCAAGGCGAATCATGCAGGTGCAACAGGATTTCAACCTCTCCGACGCCGACTTCAAACTCGTCCAGGACGTCGTCCACAAACACTGTGGGATCGCCCTGAGCGATGAGAAGAAGGCCCTGGTGCGTGCGCGGCTGACCAAGCAAATCCGCCTCGGCGGTTTCGCCTCGGCCAAGACGTACCTTGACCATGTTCTTTCCGACCGCGGCGAGGCCGCCTTTGCCGAATTCATTGACGCCATCAGCACGAATCTCACCAGCTTCTTCCGCGAGCCGCAGCACTTTAGCTTTCTCACCGAGAACGTGCTGCCAAGACTCTTCACCGAAAAGCGCGCCAAGGGCGACGGCCGCCTCATGGCCTGGAGCGCCGCCTGCTCCAGCGGCGAGGAGCCTTACTCGCTGGCGATGACGATCCTGGAATCAATTGCCAAACTTCCTCAGGGTTCGGTGCGCTGGGATGTCCGTTTGCTGGCCACGGACATTTCCACGCGTATGCTCGCCGCGGCTCGCGCCGGGATCTACAGCCGGGATCGCCTCAAGGGCGTTTCTCCCGCGAATCTGGCCCAGTACTTCTCGCTCCCCACGGGCGCGCGAAGCGGCGAGGAGCAATGCGAAGTGTCATCCGCATTACGCAACGTCATCCGCTTCAGGCATCTCAATCTGATGGACTCCTGGCCGTTCAATGGACCCTTTGACTTCATCTTCTGCCGCAATGTGATGATTTATTTTGACCGGCAGACGCAGCAGGAACTCGTGGACCGATTCTGGAATTGCCTGCGCCCCGGCGGATACCTTTTTACCGGACATTCCGAATCGCTGACCGGGACCAATCACCGCTTCACGAGCCGGCGGCCGTCCATTTACGAGAAACCGCAAGGCGCAGTCGCTGAGGCGGCATGACAAGGATGGAGAATACCGTGAATATCGTCGTGGCAATCTCCGATGCCAAAGTATCGTCCTCACCCCAGGACGTGCTGCTGACCTACTCGTTGGGGTCATGCATCGGCGTGGCCCTCTACGACCGGGTGGCAAAAGTGGCCGGGCTGCTTCATTACCAGCTTCCCACCGCCGCCGCCGATCCTCAGCGGGCCAGCGAAAAGCCGCTGATGTACGCCGATACCGGCATGAGAATCCTCATGGAACTGATGCTGCGGGACGGCGCCGAAAAACACCGCATGCAGGTTCATTTGGCTGGGGGCGCCAATATGCTAAACGACCGCGGGCTGTTTGATATCGGACGCCGGAATCACGCCTCGATCAGGAAGATCCTGTGGCAGAACGGAATGCTCATCAATGCCGAGCACGTGGGAGGCACGGCTCCGCGAAACATGGAGATCAGCGTGGCCGACGGCGCGGTGGTGATTAAGTGTAACAGCGAGCGAATTGCGATCTGATTCTGGAGCAAAATTATTATGTCAAACCAACACGCACCGGCCATCTTGATCGTCGATGATTCGGCGATGACTCGCGCCATGATCAAGCGGATCATCGGCATGACGAGCCTCTCCGTTGGCCCGTTGCTCGATGCCGGCGACGGCAAGGCCGCTCTCGCCCTGATGGAATCCACGCCCGTCGATCTCGTCCTGGCCGACCTGAACATGCCCATCATGGACGGTTTTGCAATGATCGCCGCAATGCGCCAGCGCCGCGCGCTGCGGAGCATCCCCGTCGTGGTGATCTCCGCCCAACCCGATCCGGATAAAATCGAGGAACTCAAGCGGTTTGGCGTGATGGGCTACATCGCAAAGCCGTTTACGCCCGAGGGAATCTCCAGCCTGATCGGCCCCCTGCTCGATTCCGCGAAGCAGATCGCCGCCCCGGAAGCTCAGGGCCGCGGTTCGTTCAATCTGACTTTGGCGGAAGCGCTCGTCGAAGCCCTGGAGACCATGGCTTTCGTCAGCCCGCAAATGCCCCAGGACCGCGCCCTCCCGCGCCCCTCCCCCGACCTGCGCCTCGTCCGCGTGGTCTTCAACGGCCAAGGCGTCCTGGGAGAATTATCGCTCGCCGCCCCCTCCGCCTTCGGAAAAATGGTCGCCGACAATTGCGCCGCCGACGCCCTGCACGAATCCGACGACGCCCTGAAGGAACTGGCGAATATCACCTGCGGCCTGCTGTTGCGAAAACGCCTCGGCGGCGGCGCGGGCTTCCGCATGGCCCCGCCCGTCATCGGAAGCTGCGATGAAATTGAGAGCTGGATTAACGGCGACGACGCCATTGCCGTCGACGCCGACGGACATCTTGTGGCCGCCCACGTCACCACCGACGGCCTGGTCGTCGCCGCGGGGGAATTTGAACAATGAACGCATTTCCCGACATCTCCAAGTTGAAGTCCAGGGTCAGGGTGCTGATCGTTGACGATTCCGCCGTCGTCCGGCAGCTCCTCACCCGCCAGCTCAACGCCGACCCTGGCATCGAGGTCGTCGGCACCGCGCCCGATCCGTTTGTGGCCAGGGACCGCATCCTCGACCTGGAGCCCGACGTCGTGACCCTGGACGTCGAGATGCCCCGCATGGACGGCATCACCTTCCTCCGTAAACTCATGGCCCATCATCCGCTTCCCGTGATCGTCCTGAGCTCGCTCACCGCCCAAGGCACGGAAACCGCCATCCAGGCCCTTGAAGCCGGCGCCGTCGAAGTGCTTTGCAAACCGTCCAGCGCCTACAGCATCGAGGACATGGGCGCTATGCTCATCGCCAAGATCAAGTCCGCCGCCCATGCGACGGTGCGACTCACCACCCCCCGGCCGGCCGCGCCCGCGCCGCTGAGCATGGCCGCCACCACCGATAAAATCATCGCCATCGGCGCATCAACCGGAGGCGTCCAGGCGCTCACCGAAGTCCTCCTCAGCTTCCCCCGCAACGCGCCCGGGACGGTAATCGTGCAGCACATGCCCGCGCAGTTCACCACCTCCTTCGCCAAGCGCCTTGACGACATGTGCCATGTCGACGTGCGCGAAGCCGCCAATGGCGACAGCGTCATCCCCGGACTCGTCCTCATCGCCCCCGGTGGCTTCCATACCACGCTCCGCAGGTCCGGGGCCCGCTATTACGTGGAAATTGCAGACGGCCCCGAGGTGCATCATCAAAAGCCCGCCGTCGACGTGCTCTTTAATTCCGTCGCCAGGTACGGCGGCGCCAACGCCATCGGCGCCATCCTCACCGGCATGGGAGCCGACGGCGCGACCGGCCTTTTGAATATGCGCCGTTCCGGCGCACGCACCATCGCCCAGGATGAGAAATCCTGCACCGTGTTCGGAATGCCGATGGAGGCAATCAAGTGCGGCGCCGCGGAGCAGGTGCTCCCGCTGCACGCCGTCGCGGCGGCGCTCATGAAACTGTCCCAAGGGAACCATCAACAATCTCAGCGGAACCAATCCGCAACAATGGAGGGTATGTGCAAACCGAAGTAACAAAACCGCCGCAGATGAAGATGAGCGCCAAGTTGATCATGCCTTTTGTCAACTCGACCATCAACGTCTTCACCACCATGACCAAGATCAAGCCGGAGATCTCCTCGCCCCATCTCAAGGAAGACGCGCACATGACCTATGACGTCTCGGGAATCATCGGATTCTCCGGCGAAATCGTCGGATCCGTCGTCGTCAGCTTTCAATTGGCGACCGCCCAATCCTTGGTCAACGCCCTGGTGGGCATGGAAGTGGACCCCACGAGCCTCGACTTCACCGACGCCGTCGGCGAACTGGCCAACATGATCGCGGGCAATGCCAAGAAGGACCTGGGCCTCATGGCGAGCATCGGCGTCCCGAATGTTGTGATCGGGCACGGCCACACCATCGGCCGACTCAGCGGGGTTCCCTGCGTGGTGATTCCCTGCCATACCAGCGCCGGCGATTTCGCCGTCGAAGTGAACATCAAACCCGCGGCCTAATCCCGACTTCGATTAACGTTTTTCAGGAGCGACCATGAAGATTCTGCTTGTCGATGACTCAAGAACCATGAGGAACATAGAGAAAAAGATCCTCACCGGCCTGGGCGAAGTCGAATTCGCCGAAGCCGGTGACGGCGTCGAGGCGCTCGGCGTTATCGGCGCCGCGACCGGCGGATTTCACATGATCCTCATCGACTGGAACATGCCCAATATGGATGGCATCACCCTGGTCAACCGCATCCGCACGTCGGATAAGAAGACGCCCCTGGTGATGGTCACCACCGAAGCGGAAAAGAGCCGCATCCTCGAAGCCATCAAAGCCGGCGTCAACAACTATGTCCTCAAGCCCTTCACCCCCGAGGGCCTTCTCGAAAAGGTCAAACAGACCCTGCCGGCCGCGGCATAATCAAGTTATTTTCCGGTGACGAATCATGCAGCTACTCATCGTTGACGACGACAGCTTCACGCTCAAAATGCTCGATCGCATCCTGGCGCAGTTCGGGCACACCACGGTGCGCGCCAACGGCGCCCAGGAAGCCCTGGATATCCTCCGTCAGGGCAACATCCGCGCGGTCGTCACCGACTGGGAAATGCCCGGCATGAGCGGCCTTGACCTCTGCCGCGCCATTCGCAACGAGGACTTCAACGGCTACGTCTACGTCATCATGCTCACCGGCCGTGAGGGCTCGGAATCGCGCCGCGACGGCCTGCGCGCCGGCGCCGACGATTTTCTCGTCAAGCCGCTCGACCCCGAAGAATTGCTCACTTGCCTCACCACTGCCGAGCGCATCCTGGCCCTGGAAACCCATGACCTCACTTTATTCGCCCTCGCCAAACTCGCCGAAAGCCGCGATCCAGACACCGGCGGCCATCTCGAGCGCGTGCAAAGCTATGCCCGACTCTTGGCGAGAAACCTCCCGCCGCAGGTCGTGCAGGCCTCCGGCGTCGACGCCGAATACATCCGCCTCCTCTATCAGACCAGTCCCCTGCACGACCTGGGCAAGGTCGGCATCCCTGACTCTGTCCTCCTCAAACCCGGCAAACTCACCAGGGAAGAGTTTGAGATCATGAAGACCCACTGCTCGCTGGGCGCGCAGACCCTCGACGCCGCCCTGCAGCGGTTCCCCAATATCCGTTTCCTCCAGATGGCCCGCGACATCGCCGCCACCCACCACGAGAAATTCGACGGTTCGGGTTATCCCAGCGCCCTCGCCGGCGAGCAGATCCCCCTGTGCGGCCGGATTGTCGCGCTCGCCGATGTGTACGACGCCCTCACCAGCCGCCGCAGCTACAAGTCCGCCCTCAGCCATGAGGAGGCGCGCCGCCTCATTCTCGCTGAGCGCGGCCGGCATTTTGATCCCGGTATTGTCGACGCATTTCTTAAGGTCGAATCCCAATTCGCCAGCCTGCGCCTGCGCATGGGCGACGAGGCAATTGCCGAAGGGCCCCAATCCTCCCAGGCCACGGCAACCGCGCCGATTCCGCCGGCCGCCGCCGCCGCCGCCCAGTCGCCCCTCTGCAATATCCTGGTCGTCGAAGACAGCCCCGTGACTCTCGGCAAGCTGGTCAACCTGCTGGGCGCGACCCATTGCCCCGTCTTTCCCGCCGCCAATGCCACTGAGGCACTCGCGCAGTTCAACGCCCATCAGCCGGGCGTCGTGGTCTCGGATTGGGAAATGCCCGGCGACAGCGGCCTCGAGCTGTGCCGCCGGATTCGCGCCGAAAACCCCAAGCGCCACATTCATTTCATCATGCTCACAATTCATTCCGATGATGCCTCGCTCCTGGAAGCCTATAACGCCGGCGTCGATGATTTTGTCGCCAAACCCTACAACCCCCAGGAAGTGCTGGCGCGCGTCGGCGTGGGCCTCCGCACCGTCCATTTGCAGGAAGAATTACAGCGCAAGACCCGCACCCAGCAGGTTCTCAACACCCAGCTCGAGGCCGTGAACCGGCGCCTCGATCACCTTTCCATCACTGATGACCTGACCGGCCTGTTCAACCGCCGTCACGCGATGGTCCGCCTTCAGGAACACTGGGCGCTGGCCGAGCGCCACGGCCAGCCTCTTTGCGTGGCCATGGTCGATATCGATCATTTCAAGAAGGTCAACGACACCTTCGGCCACGACGCTGGCGATGTTGTCCTCCACCAGGTGGCCGATATCCTGCGCTGTTCAACACGATCAACCGACCTCACCTGTCGCATGGGCGGCGAGGAATTCCTCATCCTCTTCCCCTTGCAATCCGTCAATGACGCCACCGCCTGCGCCGAGCGCTGCCGCACTGCGGTGGCCGAGCACGTCTTCCGAGTCGGCTCCGCTGAGATCAGGGCCACCATCAGCATCGGCGTCGCCGGCATCACCACCGCCATGACCCACTTCCCTGAGTTGCTGCGCGCCGCCGACCGGATGCTCTATTTCGCCAAAACAAACGGCCGCAATCGCGTGCAGTCCGCCCAGCCTATACCCGATGGCGCTGCTGCGCAGCAGCCACTGGCGCTCGCTGCAAATGGCGACGCGAATGCCGCGGCCCCGGCAACATTCGATCCCAATTCCATCCTGGCCCGCTGCGGCGGTGACAGCGATTTCGCCGCCGCCGTCGCAGAAAAATTCTGCAAGCAGGCCCCCTCCGAAATGACCCGCCTCGAAGAATCGCTCACCACCAACAACACCGAGGCATTTCGCCGCGCCGCGCGCAATGTAAAGAGCATGGCCACCGTCGTGTCGGCCCGCGCCGCATTAGACTTGGCGGCGCGCTTGGAGAGGATCGCCCGATCCGGTCAATTGGCCGACGCCCCGCCCCTCGTCCAGCACCTTCAGCAGGAAATCGACTCGGTCGTCATCAGCATCACCGGCGTCGGCAACCAGTCGCGACAAAAATGCGCTTGATTCATTCCGCCCGCTCCCGCGCCCGCGGCGGAGGAAACGGGTGCCGCCTGATGAACGAGCCAGTCGATCCAATCGAGGTCGTCACGCGCCAGCTCGAGCTTCTCCTGCTCGGCTACGGTTTCAATTTCTATCGCGCCGAAAACCAGACCTGGAAAGGCCCCGACGCCGTCACGAGCCTGCAAACGATCCTCGACCGCTGGGACACCGCCGTCCGCGCACGCCAGGACCTCATGGAGGTGCAGGCGTATCGCTCCCGGAAAAAGCGCGCCAGAAATTTGTCCGGTGTCGGCGCTGTCCGGGCTCTTACCATAAGGCATCGTAATCCTCGCATTTCCCCCTCTCCCTGTCCCGGGCGA
>JBEKYH010000115.1:0-11775 GCA_049511115.1 Tepidisphaeraceae bacterium
GTTCAGGGGTGGTCTTGGACGGAGGAGCCGTATCAATAAGACAAAGGACTGAGGGCCGAGGACTGAGGACTGAGCAAAGAGCAAAGACCAACGAGTCGCCTGCGCATTATCTGCACCTCAGTCCTCAGTCCTCGGCCCTCAGTCCTTTCCTCACCGAAAGCAAAAAACCGTGCTTCCGCGAGTTTCCTGTTTCTTTCCCTTCCAACGGGTATTAGAATTCATTTCACGCAAATGTCCGCCGCTTCGGGGATAAAGTTTTGACGGAGGCCTCGCCCGTGGGTAATTCGGACTCAACACCCGTTAGGAACCTGAGGATTCGGTTTTGGGGTGTCCAGGGAAGCTGTCCGATGTTTCCCCAGACGCACGAGGTGGACGAGTTTGAGCGGATGATCACCTACGATCTCCTGCAAAAAATCGTCCATGACATCCGTGACCACTCCCACAACGGACACGGATGCACCGTCGAGGACCTCATCGGCGGGTCCGTCACGCCAGAACGGCTCGATGCCTACCAGCGCAAACTCGGCCCGAGCAACCTCCCGGTTTATGGCGGGGATACCACCTGCATCAGCGTCGAAACCGGCGACGGGAACATCCTGGTCTTCGACTGCGGCAGCGGCATCCGCAATTGCTCGAAATTCTTCGTGCAGGACTGGCCGGCGAGCAAGCCCCGGGAAATTTTTGTCTTCGGGACGCATGAGCACCTCGACCATCGCAGTGGGTTGCCGTTCAGTCAGTTCCTGTTCGTGAAGCCCCCCTTCCTGACGCATATCTATGGAAGCTCGCGATTTTTGCAGGCGTTGGACGAGCGGTACGGCATTTTCTCCCGGACGATCGGGTCATCGACCCACCTGGACGACCCGATTGATTTCCGCGTGATGTCAGCAAGCTTCAAGGGGTATGAACTGGCCAGGCCAGCGGAAGACCCGCCGCCCGCTGCGGGACGGCCGCCTCCGTGGGCCGTGCTTCCCGCCAATGAGCCGGTGCGGATCGGCGCCACGACCATCAGCAGCTTCGCCGTCTATCACGGGCCGGCGCATTGCCTGGCATTCAAGATTCAATACGGCCCGGTTAAATTCCTCTTTTGCACCGATCACGAAACCCGGCATGGGCGTGATGCATCCGACCCGCGGCAGGGGTTGAGCGAGGCGGCCGATAAACGGCTCAGCGAAGAAAGTATTGACGTGGACGCCGCATATTTTGACGGACAATACTTCCGGCAGGAATATGACGGCAACAAGGGAATCGGCGTCACCCAGGCCGTCAGCCGCCTGGACTGGGGGCACGGTTGTATTGAAGATGTTCTGGAACGCGTAAAGCGGTGTCACATCAAGCACGCGTACATCGGGCATCACGACCCCGAGCGCACCTGGGTGGCCCGTCTGGAACTGGACCACTGGCTCGCAGACCAAAGCCGGGGGCAACCGTACACGGTTGAACTGGCCAAAAGTGAGGGCGTTCTCGATCTGTGAATGAGAACCGCATGATGTCGACTGAAACGACACCCGGCCTGCCACGGCGTCTGGGTGAATACCTGGAGTGCGCCGACGGCGTCATCGGCCGGGCCCTGGAGCGCCAGCGCGCCACCGGCCTGCAAGGCGAGGAGCCGGCCAAGCGCCTCGGCGAGTTGCTCATCGAGGCCGGCGAAGTCCCCGCAACAGCGCTTCGCGCCGCCCTCACCCGCCAGCGCGCCGACCGTCTGCGCGCCTGCGCGCTTTTTGGCAATCTATCCGATGCCGACCTGGCTCAGGTGTGCGGAATCGTTCAGGAAATCAGCATTCCCGCAGGAACCAAATTCATCGAACAGGACACGCGCGGCGACTGCTTTTACCTCATCGCCTCCGGCACGGTGGTGGTCTTTGGCCAATACCTCGGCGACGACGGACTTATCAGCGAATCCCCCCTGGCGACACTCACCAGCGGCGAAACCATCGGCGAAATGGGGTATTTCTCCGGCGGCAAACGCTCGGCCTCGGCGCGAACGCGCGAGCCGACTGAATTGCTGCGCATCCCCTATGCGGCGCTGCCGGAAGTATTCGAGTTGATCCCCACGCTGGCCAACGGATTCCTGAAAATCGTGACCGCGCGCCTGCGCGAACTGAATTACCAATATCACGCCACCGTCCATCATCGCCGCGCCGCCGAGCGCTCCCTGCGCTACCTAAGCGAATATCTGGATTCCGCGGGTCAGATCGGCTTGCGGCTAGATCTGGAGCAGGGGATCGAAGACCTGATCAAGCGTCTGGTCTCGACCGCCAGTAAAATCATGAACGCCGACCGGGCCAGCCTGTTTCTACTCGATCCGGAGACGGGCGATTTATGGTCGAAGGTGGCCGAGGGGGAAAACAGCCGCGAAATCCGCATCCGCGCCGGCCACGGCCTGGCCGGCTGGGTCGCCAAGCACGGGACCGTCCTCAATATTCCCGACGCCTATCAGGACAACCGCTTCAATAAGGAAGTGGATGCCCGAACCGGCTATCGCACCAGGGCCATTCTGTGCGGTCCGGTGCGTGACTTGCAGGGCCAGGCCATCGGCGTGATTCAGGTCATCAACAAAAAAGACGGCGGCGTGTTCGGCCCGGACGATGAATTGATGTTCAAGGCCTTTGCCCATCAGGCGGCAATCGCCGTCGAAAACTTCAATCTGTTCCAGCGATTGAAGGAGAGCCACGAAAAGATGGCCCTCATGCTGGATGTGGCCACGAGCGTCACGCAAACGCTTGATCTGCCACAGCTCATTAAGAAGTTTGTCGCCAAGGTCAAGGACATTTTGAATTGCGACCGGGCGTCGTTCTTTGTCCACGACGCCGCCTCCAACGAGCTCTGGTCGATGGAAGCCAGCGACACGGAAGTAAAGGAAATCCGCTTCCCCGCCGATTGCGGACTGGCCGGTCATACCGCCATGAGCGGCGAAGTCGTCAACATTCCCGACGCCTATCAGGACCCGCGCTTCAATCCCCAGATCGACAAGCAGACCAACTACCGCACGCGCAGCGTGCTGTGCGTGCCCGTAGTGGATCGCGAAGGCCGCGTCACCGGCGTCACCCAGGCGATCAATCGCTCGGGCGGCCCGTTTGGGATTGAGGACATCGCGTTTCTCCGGGCCATCAGCTCGCAGATCGGCGTCGCCGTGGCCAACGCGCAGCTTTACGACCGCGCCGCCGCCATGCGGAACTATTTGCACAGCGTGCAGCAGAGCATTTCCAACAGCATTGTCACGCTCGACGGCGATTGGCGCGTGGTCACGGCCAACAAGGCCGCTCTTTCGCTCCTGGACACCGAGGCGATCAATTGCGTCCAGTGTGATTTGCGGGACGTGCTGGGTCCCTGCAACAGCGGCCTCATCGAACTCATCGAACGCGCCTATGCCGGCAGCGGCAGCGCGGTCGGATACGACTTTGACATGTTCTCGCCCCGCTCTCCGCGCAAGCGGGGTGTCGTCAACGTGAGCATTTTGCCGCTCATCGCCGCCGACGAAAACCGCGGAAACGTGGCCGACCCAGGCCGCGGACTGGTGATCGTCCTGGAAGATGTCACCCGCGAAAAAACCGCCGTCGGCACCCTCAGCCGCTATGTCGCCAAGGAGATCGCCGAGCAGATTCTGGCCAATCCCGACCGCCTCAAACTCGGCGGCACGCGCTGCAAGGCCACCATCCTTTTCTCAGACATTCGCGGCTTCACGACCCTGTCCGAAGGCATGGCCGCTGAGGAAATGGTCGAGCTGTTGAACAATTATTTCACGCTCATGGTCGAAGAAGTGCTCGATGAGCACGGCATGCTCGACAAGTTCATGGGCGACGCCATGATGGCCCTGTTCGGAATTCCCTTCCCCACTGATCAGGACGCCGTTCGTGGCGTGCGCGCCGCCCTGCGCATGAGCCGGGCCTTGCGCGGTTTCAACGAAGGGCGCATCGCGCGCGGGCAGCGACCGTTGCCGATCGGCGTGGGCATCAATACCGGCGACGTGGTTTCCGGCAACATCGGCTCGCAAAAGCACATGAATTTCACCGTCATCGGCGATGAGGTGAACACCGCCAGCCGCCTGGAAGGGTTGAATAAGTTTTACGGCACGGAAATCCTCATCAGCGAAAGCACGCGCCAGGAAATCGGCGACCAATTCGTCCTGCGGCTCGTCGATCACGTTTTGGTCGTCGGCAAGAGCCAGGCCATGCCGATATATGAAGTGCTGGGAGTGGCCGGCCAACCCTTGTCGCACGGCCAGCAATGCTTCGCCGCCGGTTTGGAGGCTTATCAGCAGCGGCAGTTCGCCTGCGCCCTGGACCATTTCCGCAACGGCGCGGAGCATGATCCGGTGTGCCGGGTGTTCGTGGCCCGGTGCGAGCATTTTTCCGTCCATCCGCCGCCGCCGGAGTGGAACGGCGTGTGGCGCGCGACGGGGAAGTAGGACGGACGACGGAGGCGAGGCCTGTGTAGGGTGGGCATCGCCCACCGTTTGGCGAAATGGTGGGCGGTGTCCACCCTAAACTAATTGGAGGGGTTGCCGACGAGGAACAGCCCCTCGGCCTGTCGCAGGTTTTGCTCTGAACGCTCCTCATTCCTCCCCCGGTACCGGGGGTCGAGGTAAATGGGGCTTGGCAGCCTGTAGGGTCCGCACCGCGGACCGCTTTTGTCTTCAACAGTCAGTGCCCGCCGCTCGGCCCTGATGCCCTATAATACGGCAGCCTATGTCCAATCTGTTTTCCACCCCGCGAATCGATCCGCCGCTGCCGCAAGCCGCGCCGGCTCTTCCGCCGGAAGGTGAATTGAAACCAGTATTAGACTTCTGGCGACAGCCCTGGGTGGTCAATGTCCTCCCCTGGGTCACCAGCGTCACTATCCACTTAGGTCTGATCATTCTCGTATTGGCCACCTACAAAGCGGCCGGCCAGATATTCAAGGTGGTGCAGGAACAGATCATCATCCCCGACGCCTCGCTGGCCACCGACGCGGGAAGCATTCCGAATCCGGGGCTGGGCGACGAGAGCAGCCGCAGCGCGGCGCAGGATGTGGATTCCAGCGTGACCGAGTCCAACGGATTTTCGCAGGTGAAAAGCAATCTGACGGAGACACTGATCAAGACGCCGACGGGAAGCGCCGCCGATGAAGAGGGCGCCATTTTTGACCCGCAGGGCAAAAGCAAGGGATTGGGCAGCGGCCTGACCGACCAATCCACCGGTGCGCTTGCCCAGTTCGGCAATCCCGGCGGCGGGGAGATCGGCCCGCGCGGCAAGGTCTTCGGACACGGCGGCAATGCCATGCGCATCGTTTACATTTGCGATGCTTCCGGTTCCATGATGACCAAGATGGACCTGCTCAAACTCGAACTCGACAAATCCGTCGAGCAGCTTCAGCCCGTGCAGGCTTTCGACGTGATCTTCTTCCAGGATTCCCTCAACAACCCCAACAGCCAGATTGATCTTGCCCCCGATCTGATGATGGCCACCGCCGGAAACAAGAAAAAGCTCTACACTTTCCTCCAGGACATAGTGGGCCAAAGCTCAACGCATGTGATCCCGGCCCTGACCACCGCCTTCCATCTGCCCACCCGGCCCGAGCTGATTTACCTCCTCACCGACGGAGCGTTCGAGGATGAAGGCTCGCAGGCCGTGATGGACGCCATCAACGCCCTCAATGCGGAAAAGAAGGTTAAGGTCAACACCGTTTTGTTCCTCGGCAAAGACATCGACCCCGACGAATTAAAAGAAGCCAGCGCCGCCATGAAGCGCATCGCCACGGATAACGGCGGCGTGTACAATCAGGTTTCCGTCAGTGATCTAGGCAATTAGTGAGCCTCTCAAAGGACCGGAAATGAATACCAGTCGTTGGAGCCTTTACCCCACATCGAAAATCAGATTGGCGCTCTTCGTCGTCATGATCGCCCTGGCGTTGCTCGTCGTGAGCCGCGCTCAGGCGCAATCCGCCGCGCCGAGCAGCCCCGGCACGACTACCATCAAGAAGCCCGAAGGCATCTTCTCCCTGCTGGCCAGCGACATCACATTCGTGTCGGTGACCATCATTCTTCTCTCCATCGTCGGAATGACGCTCATTATCCAGGGCTTCATCCAGTGCCGCCGCGAAGTCTTCATGCCCACCGGGACCATCAACACGATCCGCGAGCTGATCGCGCAGAAGCGCTTCAAGGAGTTGATCGACTTCACCGAGGGCGACCCCAGCTTTGTCAGCCGCGCCCTCAACCCGGCCCTCAAGCGCGCCCCCAGTTTCCCGGCCATGAAAGAGGCCATGGAAACCGCTCTCGGCGAGCAGACCGCCGAGCAATTCCGCCGCATCGAATATCTCAACATTATCGGCAACCTCGGTCCGCTGCTGGGCCTGCTGGGCACCGTGCTGGGGATGATCGACGCGTTTGAGGCGCTTCACGCCGCCGGCGGGCAGGCTGATCCGGCGACCCTCGCCTACGGCATTTCCGAGGCCCTCACCCACACCATGCTGGGACTGATGCTGGCGGTGCCGTGCCTGGCGGCATTCGGCGTTTTGCGGACGATGGTGGACCGCCTGACCGTGCAGGGCGCCCTGGAGGCCGAAGACATTCTCCTCATGATCAAGCCCGTCGAACCGCGCCCGATGGCCACCGCGCCGCGCCCCGGCGGCTTGCCTCAACCAACGGTCGGACCGCCTCCGCTTCGCAAAGGCCCGCTGCCGACGCCCGCTCCCATGCCCAGCCCGGAATAATCGGCCATGCGTAGAAAGCCCATGCCCCAGGTGAAGGAAGGCGGCGTCAACGTCACGCCCCTGATCGACATTGTAATGTGTCTGATCATCTTCTTCATGCTGGTCGCGCGTATCGGCGTTGACACCGGCGGGGATCGCGAAATCGCCGTGCCGGCCAGCTTTCTGGGCGTTGATCTCAAGGACATGGGAAACACCCTCACCCTCAACGTCACCAACGGCCCCAACGTCGTCGGCGCCGAGGCCCAGCCGGTGATCACTTGCCTCCTGCACGGCCAGCGCCAGGAACTGCAGATTCGCAGCAACGCCGGCGGACGCGCTGAGTTTCCGCTCTACGACACCCTGAAACTTTTTAAGGAAGGCGATCCAAAAACGGGGGTTGCCGCCAACTCGGATTTCAAAGTCATCATCCGCGCCGACGAAAACACCGAGTACCAGTTTTTGCAGCCGGTATTGGCCGAATGCTCCCGCGCCGGCGTGAGCTACGATTTCGCTACCCAGCGCGGCGAGGCGGAACCGCAATAGAATTGGCCAGGTAAGCTTGTCTTGAGTCCACCATGAAGATTCGCGGCAACAAAAGAATCCACTACGACTCCGGGCCTAACATGACGCCCCTGGTGGATATCGTCATGGTGATCCTGATTTTCCTCATGCTCACCGGCAGCTTCGGCTCGGCCGAGCATTACCTGGAAAGCAAGGCCGCCTTCCAGGGCGGCGGCACGACGCGCACGCCTCCGCCGCCGAATTATATCCCGCCGGTGAATCTGGTTATTCGCGTTGATCTGGATCCTGATAGCGTCGCCGCCGCCGCATCGTTGCCCGCAGATCAGGCGCCACAGGCGCTCCGCTATCAGGCGACCCTTAACATGAAGACCTATAAGTCCTACGTCACTCTCCGCCAGCGGCTCGCCGAGTTGGCTGCCGATCCGCAGTTCGCGGATAAGAAGAATGTGCAGGTGGTCATCGACCCGGGATACAAAGTGCTGCATCGCCACCTGATTGACGTGTACCAGGCGGCACTGAGCGCGGGATTTGAAAAGATCGCGTTCCGCAAGGCGCATTATTAGGAAAAGGACTAAGGGCCGAGGACTGAGGACTGAGCAAAGAAAATGCAAAGGCGAATGCAAGAAAAAGTTTCCGGCACATGTAGGGTGGGCGCCGCCCACGGTTGCCCCAAGCGGTGGGCGATGCCCACCCTACGAAACGGCCCATCGCCGCGAGCGCGCTGGCATTTCCCGTCTTTGCTCAGTTCTCAGTCCTCAGTCCTCAGTCCTATTCTTCTCGCCGCCGCCCTCACGTTCCTACTCGCCGCTGGTCCCGGCCTCGACACCCTCTCCGACGACCCCGTGCGCATCGAACTCGCCAACGACGGCCTCTCCACCCTCCTCGACCGCGCCTACACCCAGGACAACGTCCCCGCCGACCGTCGCGGCACCGAGCAGGCCGTCTCCGCCCTGCGCGAGCTTTCCCAATCCAACCTCAGTGATGACGACCGAAACCGCCGGCTCAAGGAGATCGTCGCCGGGATCGGGCCGGCTTTGCCGCAAATCGATGATCCTCAGCTTCTCCTCAGCGCCGCTTCCATGCTCGTCAAACAAGGCGTCGAGCAGGACGCCAACATCCTCGAATATTTCGGCGAGCAAGCCTCCGATTCCACCAAGGCTCGCCTCGAACCCGTCGTCGCGACGGCCGTCGCCATCTATCAGCGGGCCGTCTCTATCCTCGATCAGCGCCAAGCCGCCTTGCAGGACAAAATCACCCGCCCCGGCGACCCCATCGCCAACGAATGGGAGAAGGATTACCAGGCATTTCAGATCGCATCCTACACGCGCTGGATGCTCAGCTACGACTACGCTCTCTCCATCGATTCCGCCGACAAACGCCGCGCCGAAATCGCCGACGAAGGCATCAAAGCCCTCGCGCAATGGGATAACTCCGACAGCGGCGTGCAGCCGCTGGTCCGCCTGCAAATCGCCAAGCTCACCATGCTCAAGGGTCAGCCGGCCGATCTCTATAATGCCAAGGAGATTCTCACCACCATCGACGCCGGCGCGCTTGGCGACGTAAGCCCCGCCCCCGACCGCTTCACGCGATTTAACGCCAAATATTTCCGCGCCGTCTGCGACATTATCGCGGGCGATGCCAAAGCCGCCGACGCGGACGCCAAGATCGCCGATGATTTTCGCCTGGCAGAGCTCGCCGGCGTCCCCGGCGAAGATTACGCGATCGACATGTTGCAATATCGCATCGCCTCGCTCAAGGGCGATGACGACGGGGCCGTGCGAATCCTCGAAGAACTAAGCGATAAAGCCCCCGGACTGCGCGGGCCCATCGCCGTCCAATTGCTCGGCAGGCTGCCGGTCAATCCCGACCTCTCCAAGCTGCCGCCCCTGATGCTGTCGGCGCTGGTGGAGCGAGCCTGGTCGCAGATCACCCTCCCCAATCCGGACAAAACGGTATTGGCCCAGGCTCTCGAAGCTGCCAATCGCTACATGGCCGCCGCGGATCAGGGCGATCCCCAGACCACCGCCCAGACGGCCATCGACGCCTCCAAAATCCGCGGCCTGATCCTCAAGGCGCAAGGCCACCCCGCCGAGGCCGCCGCCGCATTTCTCGACCACGCCCAGCGCTACAAAAATGACCCCAACGCCCAGGCCGGCGAAGCATTGAGCGATGCCATCGCCGAAATCGCCGCCATCAATGAAGGAAAGACCGCCACAACCGGCGAAGATGATGGCGCGCATCAAGCCGACATTTCCGCGTTGGAAGACAAGGTTCTCCCCCTGGCCGTTGAATCCTTCCGCCGTTACGACTTGGCCTACGAATACGCCCGCCGTCTCCAGCGGGGAGGCCAATCCGCGCGGGCAGCGGCCATCTTTGATCTCGTCCCCGCCGACGATCCCAACGCCTTTGACGCCCTGTTTTTCAAGATGGTCGCCCTCGACCAGCGGCTCGAAGCCGATCCGCACGACGCGATTAATTCCGTCAGCCCCGGCGACATGCCGCAGGTGCTGGCCGAGGTGCAAAAGCTCGCCGACACCGTGACGACACAAGCCGCGCAGCGCCAGGCCGCCGCCACCGATCCCGCGCAAAAACGCCAATATCAATCGTTGCAGGTGCGCACCCTGCTACTGGCGGCTGACATTGCCGGCCGTCAGGGGCACGACCCGGCGCGGACGATCGCACTGCTGAATGGATTTGAGAAAACCATCGCCGGCCTGCCTGATGAGCGCTCGCTCCTGGGACAGGCACTCAACCTGCGCGTCGCCGCGTATATGTCGTCCGGCGATGTCACCAAGGCGACCGATTCACTCCTTCAATACCTCAACACGGCCGGCGGCAACGAAGGCCTGCAAACCGTCTACAATCTCCTCACCAAACTCAATCACGATCTGGACCATGCCCAGGCTGCCGGCGACAAAGCCAAGGCCAAGGAACTCGCCGACGATCGCGCCGAACTGACGCCCTTCCTGGTGAAGTGGGCCCAGACCAATACCAATCCCGACATCAACAAGTTCACCTATCGCTACAGCGTCTTCGACGCCGCGACGCAAAAGCAGGCCGCCGAGATGGAGCAGGACTCCGCCGCGCGCACGACGAAACTCAAAGCCGCATTGGCTCGCTATCAGGAGCTTTTATCGCCGGCGAATGTGCAGCTTTATCAAGCTTCCCTGCCGGCCGACGCTCCACCCGATGTGCAGAATTATCCCGACCCGGCCGTCACTCTCGGCATCGGCGAAACCGCTTTCGCCCTGGGCGATTGGAAGCAAGCCCACGATTCCATCGGCACCCTGCTGGAGGATTCCAAGCTCGGCGACGGCGCCATCCTCACGAAAAACGCCGCCGGCCAGGAAGAACTCGCCGACAACGAACAGTTCTGGCAGGCCCAGTACGAATTCATCTACGCCACCGCGCAACTAGCCAGGGATGCGTCGAGCGGAGTCGATCCACAAACGCCGCGCACGATGCTTGCGCGCCTGGAAGCGGTCTGGCAAGACCGCACCGGCGGCGCCGCGTGGCGCGGGAAGTTTGAAGATCTGCATCGCATGCTGGCCGCGCCGGCGACGCAGCCGTAAAGCCCGCACTTCTCCACTTTCGACTCCCACCCCCATCCATTTCCGCCCCCAATCGCCGCAGTATTCCACCCCTGATAATAGAAGCGCACGCGTGTCCCCCACCCTTAAACCCAGGACAAGAACGGGGACGCAGCTAGTTTTTTTGACATCGCCTCTCGACTTTCGTCTTTCTTCCCGACGCCCCGTCCGGACCAGCATCGTCCGGCTGCTTGGACCGTGAGATCTCCCAAGGTCACCTCATCTCTTGAACCCGTCCAATTCGCTTCACCAATCGGCTCGCCGGCGCACTTGGCGCGGCCGATGGATTGATTCCCGCCCCCATATGGTTTATGAGATGGCGATGCCGAGACTGAAGGCGCCGCAGCGGAAGGAACAAATCCTCGCAGTCGCCACCAAAATATTCGCAAAAATGGGTTACAACGGGGCTACAACGCATGCCATCGCCGACGCGGCGGGCGTGACTGAGCCGATCCTTTACAGGCATTTCAAGGGCAAGCAGGAGCTCTTCGTGGCCATTGCCCGGCAGATGAGCCGCCAGACGATCGAGCATTGGGAGGAGATGATCGAGGACATCGACAATCCCGTGGATGAATTGCGCGTCATCGCGCGCGGCTTTCCCCGCCATTTGCGAAGCCTTGCCGACGCTTACCATGTCATTCATGGCGCGCTGGCCACCAGCCGCGACCGCAAAGTGGTGGCGGTGATGAAGGAGCATTACACGCAGATCGAGAAGTTTTTTTGCGACATTATCAAGCGCGGCCAGGAGAGGGGCGCTTTTCGCCGTGATGTCGATTGCCGCATGCCGGCGTGGCAGCTTATTCACATGGGCATCGGCTACGCCATGATCGCCCTGAATCTGGCGCAATTTGACCAATTCTCCGTAACTGAAGCCGTTGAGGCGGTCATCGCGGGGATCAAGTCAAAGAAATAGCGTTTGCCGGGTTCAAATAAATGGAAAGGTTACTCGCCGTCGGGCCTTTCATCTTCCCCTTTATCCGCTTGTTTCGGCAGG
>JBEKYH010000116.1:0-11771 GCA_049511115.1 Tepidisphaeraceae bacterium
GTGTGCACCCTCGCTTTGCGCGAAAGTCAACTCCGCCCCAGCGGGGCGGCGGTCTGTAGCCACGGGTGAAGCGCCGCCCGCTATTGGCGGGCAAGCGCAACCCGTGGATAACGATGCTCGAACACACCCGCCCCGGAGGGGCGGAGGAATGCTGGCTGCAACGATGGTGTTTTCCCTCTGCAAAACTTCCTTCGCCCCATGAGGGGCGAGGCACGGTCCGCCTCCTCCCACGGGTTTCGCTTCGCTCCACCCGTGGCTACAAACCTTCGCCCCGACGGGGCAAAAGTCGGCGCGCGTCCCACAATCAGATTTATCTTCCTCCTCCCCTCTTCCTCCGCGCCTCCGTGCCTCAGCGTTCATTCCTCCACCCGCGCGTACCAAAAAGCCACGTCTCGCCGCCCGCCCAAATCTTTGGGCACTCCAGGCAGAGGCGCACGCTCCAGTATTTTTGCTTCGTAACCGGATGCCCCTATAATACCCCCTCTCTTAGGCCACAAACAATGCCCCATCCTTCTTCGCCCCCCCGGTCCCCGCAGCACCTTCGCAGCCACCGCTGGTTGGGCAAGGACGATCTCCGTTCGTTCGGCCACCGCTCGCGGCTCAAGCAGATGGGGTACTCCTCCGACGATTACGCCGGCAAACCGATCTGCGCGATTCTCAGCACTTTCAGCGATCTCAACCCCTGCCACACGCACTTCCCCCAGCGCGTCGCCGACATCAAGCGCGGCATCTGGCAGGCCGGCGGCTTCCCTGTGGAAATCCCCGTCCTGAGCCTCTCCGAAACCTACATGAAGCCGTCGGCGATGTTCTACCGGAATCTGCTGTCGCTGGAGACTGAGGAGGTCATCCGCTCCCAGCCGATTGACGGCGTCGTCCTCATGGGCGGCTGTGATAAGACCACGCCCGCGCTCATCATGGGGGCCATATCCGCTGATGTCCCGGCGATTTTCGTCCCCGCCGGCCCGATGCTCAGCGGCAACTTTCAGGGAACCACTTTGGGCAGCGGGACCGACGCCTGGAAATACTGGGCCGAGCGCTGCGCCGGCAACATCAGCGAGTGCGTCTGGCGCGGCATCGAAGACGGCATCGCCCGCTCGCCGGGCCACTGCATGACCATGGGCACCGCCTCGACCATGTCGTGCATCGCCGAAACCCTCGGCCTGACCTTGCCCGGCGCGGCGTCTATTCCCGCGGTGCACGCCGGCCATAATCGCATGGCGTCGGAGAGCGGGCGGCGGATTGTCGAGATGGCGCTGGCCGATATGCGGCCCTCCACGCTCCTCACCCCCCAGGCCTGGGACAACGCCATCACCGTGGACATGGCCATTGGCGGATCGACCAACGCCATTGTGCACCTCATCGCCATGGCGGGCCGGGCCGGCGTGAAACTGCCGCTGGAAAAATTCGACGAAATCTCGCATCGCACGCCGGTCGTCGCGAATATGCGGCCCGCGGGGAAATACCTGATGCAGGATTTCCACGACGCCGGCGGCCTGCTGGGGTTGCAAAGCCGCATCAAGCACCTGCTCCACCTCGATTGCCCGACCGTCAATGGCAAAACGCTAGGCGAAAATCTCGCCGGCGCCGGCGTCTATAGCGACGACGTAATTCGCACGGTGGAGCAGGCGGTTTCGCCGACCGGCTCAACGTTCATCCTCCGCGGCAACCTCGCTCCCGACGGCTGCGTCATCAAGCCCGTCGCCGCCGAACAGCGCCTCCTCAAACACGCCGGCCCGGCCGTTGTCTTCAAAAATTACGCCGACCTGAAGGCCCGAATTGATACTGACGACCTCAACGTCACCGCCGATTCGGTCCTCGTTCTGCTTACCGCCGGCCCCCTGGGCGGTCCCGGCATCCCCGAATGGGGCATGCTTCCCATCCCCCGCAAACTTCTCAAGCAAGGCGTCCGCGACATGGTACGCATCTCCGACGCCCGCATGAGCGGCACGAGCTACGGCACCTGCGTTCTGCATGTCTGCCCCGAATCCGCCATCGGCGGCCCCCTCGCTCTCGTCCGCGATGGCGACATCATCGAACTCGATGTTGCGGCGCGAAAGCTGCACTTGCGCGTTTCCGACGAGGAACTCGCCCGCCGCAAAGCGCAATGGCAGGCGCCCCCCAAGCGTTTTGAACGAGGCTACGGCAAGCTTTTCGACGCCGAATGCACCCAGGCCAGCCAAGGGTGCGATTTCAAATTCCTCATGGGGCAGTCAACAACCCCCGAACCGGAGATATACTAATGATTGCGTAGGGTGGGCATCGCCCACCATTTCGCGAAATGCGGTGGGCAATGCCCACCCTACATTAAAAACCGTTGGGTCCGCACCGCGGACCACGATCATTAAAAACTCGCGGCCATTTAACAGGGCATGCCAATATGATTACATCACTTACGCTTGATCGGTTGTCCAGTTCCGTCTACGCGGTTCCGCCGCTCTGCCGCAACGCGGATTTGTCGCTGAGCGAAACCGAGAACACCAAGCTCATCCGCCACATTGAAGGCGGCGGCGTGCGCACGCTCCTCTACGGCGGCAACGCCAATTTCTACCACATCCCGCTCAGCGAATACGACCAGACGCTTTCCTACCTGGAGCGCGCCGTTGGGCCGGACACTCTGGTGATTCCCTCCGTCTCCTGCCTCTGGGGCTCGATGATGGATCAGGCCGCCTTCGTGCGCAGGCATCGCTTCCCGACGGTGATGGTCCTGCCCATGGTCGGCATGACCACCAGCCGCGGCGTCGAAGCAGGCATCCGCCGTTTCGTCGACGCCGCCGGAATCCCCGCGCTGCTATATCTCAAAAATGACGGATACATGGACGTGCCCGAGGTCAAGCGGCTTGCCGAAAGTAAAACCATCAGCGGCATCAAGTACGCCATCGTCCGCAACAACGCCTCCGACGATCCCTATCTGCGATCCCTGTGCGACAACGTCGACCGCCGCCTCATCATCAGCGGCCTGGGCGAACAGCCCGCCATCATCCACATGCGCGACTTCGGCCTCCCTGGTTTCACCGCCGGCGTCATCAACGTCGCCCCGCGCCTCTTCGTCACCATGCTCGACGCCATCCGCGCCAAGGACTGGGCCAAAGCCGAACGCGTCCGGGCGATTTGCAAACCGCTGGAAGATCTGCGCAACCTGATCAACCCTGTCCGCGTGCTGCACGAGGCGGTTCGCCTGGCCGGCATCGCCAACACCGGCCCCCTCCTGCCGCTCCTGAGCAACCTGGACGAAGCCGATCACCCGCGCGTGCGCGACGCGGCGAAGGCGCTTCTGGAGGCGAATCAAAAGGGGATTTAACGCGGATTGGAAAATCGCCCCCATTTCGCGGCGGCGTCCGGGTTATTCGACGTGCAGCGCGACCATGGTCTGGTCGTCGTTGGGCCGCGTGCCTTGCTGATGGGCCGTCAATGTCTTTCGCAATTGATCGATCACCCCTTGCGCCCCGCCGCCGTATCCGGCCAGCGCCCGCTCCAGCCCTTTCTCGCCGAACATGTCGCGCTGGGAAGATCGCGCTTCGGTAATGCCGTCGGTGTAAAGCAGGAGTGTCTCCCGGGGAGCCAGCTCAATCGTCTTTTCATCAAAGACCGCCGTCTCCTCAATCCCCAGCGGCAGGCCGCCGGCCATGTCGAGATACCGCGTCCGCCCGCCGCCGCTGGAAAGATGCAGCGGAGCCGGATGCCCCGCCGACGCATAACAAAGCCGCCGCGCCGACGGCTCATAGAATCCCAGCAGCGCCGTGACGAATGATCCTTCAATGCGCTTGCGGCATAGCCGCTGGTTGAGGGTCCCAAAAAGCTCGGCCGGCCCGGCTGAATCGACCGCGCAGTCGTGCAGTGTGGCCTGTACCATCGCCGCCACCACTGCCGCCGACGGCCCGTGCCCCGATGCATCGCCCAGAAAAATGCACCACCGGCTCGCGTCCTCCTTCAGCGGCAGAAAATCGTACAAGTCGCCGCCCACTTGCCCGAATGTTTCGTAGCTTGCCGCCAGTTGCACGCCGGGGATCTGCGGGATCGGCTCGGGCAGCAGCGCCCGCTGAATCCGCGCCATCCGCTCCAGCTCCGCGTCAATGTGGGCATTTGCATTCACTAACTCTCGGCTCACATGCAGACTGCCCAGCAGCGACCCGATGAGCGTGGCCCGCGTCACCGATTCTTCCAGATGGCCCGGCGTGAAAGAGTTCGCGTCGCGGCTCAGACCCAGCGACCAATTCAGCGGCAGCCCCGCGTTAAACAGCGGCACCGCGAGCATCGACTGGTAGCCTCCAAGCACGCCGCGGAAATCGGCGTCTTCGCTCCAGTCGATTTCCCGCACCAGGTGCGGCGCCGCCATCTCCACGATCCGCCCCAGCACCCCGCCCCGGTAGACGGGCAGATCGAGCTTTTCCCAGGGATCGCGCGGCTCGATGCGCTCAACGCCGTCGTCCCCGAGCAGCCGCCATACGCGATATTCGCCTTTTGCCAGTCCCTCCGTCGATAGCACGATGTGCCCCCGCTCCGGATACGCTTCGCGCAAATACCGGCAGTAGATCAGCAGCCCTTCGTAAGGACCGCGGCACCCCCGCAGCGTCCGCGACAGTTCGATCAGCGCCCCCGTCCGCGAACTGCTGGGAAGATGAATAAATTTCATGGGCGGCGCAGGTTTTACTGTCCGTCGCGGGAGTTCACAAGCGAGACGGCGAAGAAGGCGTCACCGTGCTGCTGAGGCGTTTACCGCGATAGGATCTAACTCGTCCTTGTGGCGAAGCTGCCCTTTACCTTGCAACATGCGCGTCCCCCATTCGGTGGAATACCCCGCCCGTGAATCCCGATAGTAGCGGCCTTCCCCCTGCAGGCAACGCTTATCGCAGAGCTTCTTCTCGGCGTCTTTGAGTCTCGGCGTTCATCCCTTTTTTTTTGCCCAAAAATTTTCCCCTTGAATGATGCTCATATGGGAATATAATGCTTCCATGCCCCGTGCCCCCACAACCTCCGACGCCTTCAACGCCCTCGCCGAACGGCGCCGCCGCGACATCATTGATCTGCTCTCCCACCGCGAAAACCGCCCGGTCGGCGAGCTGGTGAATTCACTTCGCATGCCGCAGCCCGCGGTCTCCAAGCACCTGCGCGTCCTCCGCAAGGTGGGCCTGGTCAACGTGCGGCGCCTGGGGCGAAATCGCTTCTACAGCCTTAACGCCCGCCCGCTAAAACCGGTGCACGATTGGGTCAAGACTTTCGAGCGCTTCTGGGATGACCATCTTGACGCGATAAAAGCACTTGCCGAACGAAAGGCCCGCGAGCGCGCACTTTCAAAGATCGATGCCAACGACCAAAAAAAACTCTGAACCAGATAAATCACCCATAACTCTAAAAGGAGAAACATCCATGTCCGCGACCGAAACTCTCTCAGCACCCCCGGCCATCCAGACCTTGAACATCGTCAAGGACCGGCTTATCGCCGCCCCGATCGACATCGTCTTCGAATCCGTCCTCACCCCCGCCGGCCCGATGGCGGACATGTCGCTCAAGCTCGAGCGCTGGCCCGGCGGACGCTGGTTCCGCGACCTCGGCAACAACACCGGCCACCTCTGGGGCCACGTCCAGGTCATCAAGCCGCCCAAGCTACTCGAGATCATCGGCCCGATGTTCATGTCCTACGCCGTCGCCTCTTTCCTGCAATACCGCCTCACCGAGGAATCCGCCGGCACCCGCCTCACCGTTACGCACCAGGCCATCGGCCTCATCAGCGCCCAGCACCGCGAAGGCGTCAACAAAGGCTGGGACGGCATACTCGACAGCATCAAGGCCGCCTCCGAATCAAAAGGTGTTAAACATTAAACATCCGTTGAATTGGAATACTCCCCGCACCCAAACCTAAACTGCCGTACAAGGAGAACCTCATGAGCACCACTGAAATCGCAACCACGCTCGTCGAACTCTGCCGCAAGGGCGAATTTGAAAAAGCCATCCGCGCGCTGTATTCCCCCGATATCGTCAGCGTCGAAGCCTTCGCCATGAACAACATGCCGCGCCAGACCAGCGGCCTGGAAGGCGTCCTGAAAAAAACCGAATGGTGGACCTCCAATCACACCGTCCACTCGGCCTCCGTCACCGGCCCCTTCGTCTCCGTCGAAAAGTTTGCCGTCGTGTTTGACATGGACATTACGAACAAACCCACCAACAAACGCATGAAGATGACCGAAGTCGGCGTGTACACCGTCGCGAATGGGAAAATTGTGCACGAGGAGTTCTTGTATCAGGCGCCGTGATGTCAGATAGACTCAGGCCGTGCGCCTTTCCCCGTGCAAAGACCACGACCCAACGAAGTCGCCGTTCCTCAAATTCGCATTGAGTAAATCGTTGCCAAACATCCGGCGTTCCCGCATTTTGGCGGCTCCCCTTATTTTGTTAGGATGTGGCGACACGAGGAGCCACACATGCCACGACAGCGATTTTTGGCCTTTGACTTAGGCGCCGAGAGCGGGCGGGCCGTTTTGGGGACGTTGGATTCCGGACGCCTGGAATTGGCGGAGATGCATCGCTTTGCCAATCCCAACGGCAAGATGAGCGGGCGGCTGCAGTGGAATCTGCTGGCCCAGTGGGAGGAGCTTAAGACCGGGCTGCGCAAGGCGGCCAGCGGGCCGGGCATCCTCGACGGGATCGGCGTGGATACCTGGGGCGTGGATTTTGGGCTGGTCAGCCCCAGCGGGGAAGTGCTTACCAACCCGGTCATGTATCGCGACGGCCGGACCGACGGGTTGATGGCCAAGGCGTTCGCCAAGGTTTCCAAGGACCGGATTTTCCAGGCGACCGGCATTCAGTTCATGCAGATCAATACGCTGTATCAACTGCTGGCCATGCGGATGGCCAAGAGCAGTCTGCTGGATTCGGCCCAGACGCTGCTGTTTATGCCGGATTTGTTTCACTACCTTTTCAGCGGCGTGCGCAAGAGCGAAGTCTCCATTGCCTCGACGGCGCAGATGTATAACCCGCGCACCAAGACGTGGGCGAACGATATTCTGAAGGAATTGGATTTGCCGGTGCATCTGCTGCCGCCGATTGTGCAGGCGGGAACGGTGCTGGGGGATTTGCTGCCGGAGGTGGCGCAGGATTGCGGGGCCGGGCGGGTGCGGATCATCGCGCCGGCATCGCACGACACGGCCAGCGCCGTCGCGGCCGTGCCCGCCGAGGGGGAGGATTGGTGTTACATCTCCTCGGGCACGTGGTCGCTCATGGGCGTGGAACTCGATGAGCCGGTCATCACGAATATGAGCCTGGCTTACAATTACACCAACGAGATCGGGGCCGCGGGCAAGATTCGCTTCCTGAAAAATATCATGGGCATGTGGCTCGTGCAGGAGTGCCGCCGGCAATGGCAGACACAGGGGTACGATCACGGCTATGCCGAATTGACCAGCATGGCGTCGCGCTCGGTCGGGCTGGGAACATTGATCGACCCGGACCATGAGCCGTTCCTCGCGCCGGGGAATATGGTGGGCAAGATCGAAAAGTTCTGCCAGCAGACCAAGCAGCGCCTCCCCGCCACGCGCGGCGATTATGTGCGGACGTGCCTGGACAGCCTGGCCCTGACGTACCGGCGGACACTCAGCGGGTTGGAAGATCTAACGGGCAGAAAGATCAACGTCATTCACATTGTCGGCGGGGGAAGCCAGAACGAATTGCTGAATCAGATGACCGCCGACGCGTGCGGGCGAACAGTCGTCGCCGGGCCGATCGAGGCGACGGCGGCGGGGAATATCGTCGTGCAGGCGATGGCCGTGGGAACCCTCAAGTCGATGGCCGAGGTGCGAACCGTCATCCGCGAGAGTTTCCATGTGAAACGGTATGAGCCGACGGATACGCAAAAATGGGATCGGGCGTACGAGCGGTATATGGAAATTGTGGCCAAGCGACAAGGATAAGAGGCTGCTCTTGCGGCCACGAACCAGCATACTCGATGAAACACGCCTGCATACTCTTGGCGTTCCTTGGGTTATTCATTATTGAATCTCCCGCGTGGGCGGCCGAAACGCTCCGGCAACGGCTGAACATCAACCGCGAATGGAAATTCGAGCTGGGTGATCACCCGGGAGCTCAGGCCGTTGCTTACGATGATTCGCAATGGCAATCCATCGGACTGCCGCACTCGTTCAGCGAGCCTTATTTTCAAGGCAAGGATTTTTACACGGGCTATGGCTGGTATCGCAAAAGCCTTGACGTTCCCGCCTCATGGTCAAGCAAACGACTCTTCGTTGAATTTGACGGCGCGTTTCAGGACGCCGAAGTCTTCGTCAACGGGCAAAAAGTCGGACACCATTTGGGCGGGTACACGGGATTCTCATTGGACATCACGTCCGCGGCGCATCCCGGCCCGAACGTTCTGGCCGTAAGGTTGAATAACAATTGGAACCCGCGCCTTGCCCCGCGCGCGGGCGATGCACTTTTCGCCGGCGGAATTTACCGCGACGTGTGGCTGGTGGTCACCGATCCGTTGCATGTCACCTGGTGCGGCACGTTCGTTACCACCCCGACGATTTCCAGGGATGCGGCAACCGTCGACGTGAAGACCGAGGTGGAAAATCAGGGTGCGGCGGCCAAGGACGTGATGCTGGAGACGGACATCATTGAGGCCGGTGGAAAAAGCGTCGCCCAGCTTATTTCAAGGCAAACAGTCGCCGCGGGCGCGACGGTAACGATCGATCAGACCAGCGCGCCGATTCCCCATCCGCGGCTGTGGGACCCCGACCATCCGAATCTATATACGGCCCTGACCACCCTGCGCGACGGCGCCAACCCGGTGGATGATTACCAGACTCCATTTGGGATGCGCTGGATTAAATGGACGGCCGACCAGGGATTTTTCATCAATGATCAGCATGTTTACTTTCATGGCGCCGACGTGCATCAGGACCATGCCGGCTGGGCCAACGCGGTGACGCAAGCCGGCGTGTTCCGCGACGTGAAACTCATCAAGGACGCCGGCCTGAACTTCATTCGCGGCTCGCACTATCCGCACCATCCGGTCTTTGCCGATGCGTGCGACAAGCTAGGCGTTTTGTTCTGGTCGGAGAACTGTTTCTGGGGCTGCGGCGGTCCGCATCAGGACGGCACGTGGACGGCGGCGGCTTATCCGGCCAATCCCGACGACGACGCCGACTTCGAGCACAGCGTCGAGAATTCACTCCGCGACGAAATCCGCATTTTCCGCAATCATCCCTCCATCATCGTCTGGAGCATGTGCAACGAAGTCTACTTTTCCGGCAACCTGGACAAAGTGAAGGACCTGCTGAGCCGCATGGTGAAATTGACGCATCAGCTTGATCCGACGCGGCCGGCCGCAATCGGCGGCTGCCAGCGCGGCGGCATCGACAAGCTCGGGGATATCGCCGGTTATAACGGCGACGGCGCGCGGCTCTTTCGCAATCCCGGCATTCCCAGCATCGTCAGCGAATACGGGAGCGTGACTTCCAACCGGCCGGGAAACTACGACGGCCAGTTCAAACCCAAAGACGGGTTGGACGAAAACACGCCGGAATATCCGTGGCGCAGCGGCCAGGTCGTCTGGTGCGGATTTGACTATGGCACCATCTTTGGCCCGACCGCCGGCTCCAAGGGGATCGTGGATTATGCCCGTATTCCCAAGCGATCGTGGTACTGGTATCGCAGCACGCTCCTGCATATTCCGCCGCCGGCATGGCCGCGGGACGGCGTTGCCGCGCAGGTCGCCCTCACATCGGACAAGACGACGATCCAAGGCACCGACGCGACCGATGACGCGCAGATTCTGGTGACCGTCCAGGACGCATCGGGAACGCCGGTCAGCAATTCCCCGCCCGTCACGTTTACAATCGAATCCGGGCCGGGCGAGTTTCCCACCGGCAGGTCGATCGCGTTTGATCCCGCCGGCGATATTCCCATTCGCGACGGCAAGGCCGCGATCGAATTCCGCTCGTACGACGCGGGCCAAACCGTGATCCGTGCGACTTCGCCGGGCCTCAAAGACGGCGTGCTGACCATTACCACGACGGGCGAGCCGACTTTTGTCGCCGGAGTCACGCCGCTTGCGCCCGATCGCCCGTATGTTCGATTCGTCCGCGCGGCCGAACCCGCGGCCGCGGCCGGCGGGATGCTGGACGTGGCCGCCAATCGGCCGACGGAAGCCAGCAGTGAAGCCCCCGGCCATAATGGCGCCGGCGCAATCGATGGCGATCTTTCCACGTATTGGTCGGCAATTGACGACAAGCCGGGCGCCTGGTGGCAAGTTGACCTGGAGCAGCCGCATACGATCACGTCCATACGGACCACCTTTGTCGCGGCGGGAAACTATCGTTATCGAATCGAGGGATCGCCGGATGGAAACGCCTGGACGCTGCTGGTGGACCAAACCCAGACCCAAAGCGTTGAAAAGGTGCGAACCGACGCGATTGCCGCCGACACTCACTGCCAGTTCGTGCGAATTACCTTCACGGGTTTGCCCGCAGGTCAACGGGCGGCGATTGCGGATGTAAAAATACAGGGCAAGCACTGGCCGTAGCCGTGAACCGGTTTTCCGGCTGGCGCTGGCGGGGGTAAATGCCGCTCGGTTCATTTCAAATCGACTTCGGAGAAATAGCATGAAAAAACTGATCCGCGGAGTTGCCGTTCATTTTCTCGCCGGTGCGGCTTGCGCGGCCCTCGCCCCCCGCGCCTTGGGTCAGGCCACCGTGGAAGAGCCAGGCGTGGCCGGCCCCGCCACGTCTCCAGCGGCCACCAATGACCGGCCCATTCGCGATACGCCGCAAATGGTCGCCGCCGCGCTTCAGGGCATCCCCGATCCTCCGCCCGGACCGTTCAAGGAAAGCTGGGATTCAATTCAGCAGAACTACACCGACCCCGAGTGGTTCCGCGACGCCAAGTTCGGCATCTACATGCACCTGGGCATCTTCTCCGTGCCGGCTCATGCCAGCGAGTGGTACGTGCGCTACATGTACGGCGGCAACGCCGGCGTCATGCAGTGGCATACCGAGCACTTCGGCCCGCCAACCAAATTCGGCTACAAAGACTTTCTCCCCATGTACACCATGGCCAAATGGGACCCCGATGCGTGGGCCGCACTGTTCAAGAAGGCCGGCGCTAAATACGTCCTCGCCCCCGGCGAACACCACGACGGTTTTTCCAACTGGGACAGCGCCATTAATCCGTATAACTCCGTCAACTACGGTCCCCACCGCGACATTGACGGCGATCTGATCAAGGCCCTGGAAAAAGTCGGCCTCAAGACCGGCATCTCCGATCACTCTTTCTTCCATTTCCAATTCATCCCAGCGCTGCCGGGAAGCGACGAATATGACCCCAAGTGGGCCGCGTTTTATAGCGTGGCCGACCGCAGCCCCGCGGCCCGGGTCAAATTCATGCACGACTGGGTCGCCAAGCGAATTGAAACCATCGACAAATACCACCCCGACATGCTCTGGTTCGACATGAACACCGACCATGCCACGGATCCGCTTAAAATCCGCGTGGCGGCGTACTACTACAATTGGGCCAGGCAGATGGGCAAGGATGTCGCCATCAGCGCCAAAACAGCCGCCTGGGTCTCGGGCCAGATCATGGACTACGAGCGCGAGGGACGGGCGCCCATGGAACTGACCGATTGGGTCTGGCAGCCCGATGACCCCATTCAGGATAAATTCGGCTACGTCGAAGGCATTCACCCCGCGCCGGCCGGCTCGTTCGTCGATAAAATCATCGAGAACACCAGCAAAAACGGCAATCTGCTCCTGAATATTTCTCCCAAGGCCGATGGCACCATC
>JBEKYH010000117.1:0-11733 GCA_049511115.1 Tepidisphaeraceae bacterium
GGCTCCGACGCCATCTACATCAAGACCCGCATCGGCCGCGCCGGCGTCATCGAAAACATTTCCGGCGACGACCTTGAAGTCCAAAAAGGCGGCGGCGGATTCCTCCGCATCAACCTCATCAGCAGCGGCAACGCGAGCACCCCGGACGACACGGTCGCCGGCGATATCGGCTATCCCATCGGCCGGAATTTCAGCTTTTCCAATGTAAAGGTGGATTGCAAATCGCTGGTGGATGCGACGAAGGTCTCGCCATTGAAGCCGCTGATCGGCCTCTCCCTGACCAACATCACCGGCAACTGTCAATCCGGCATCGCCCTGGCAAATATCCAGGACGCCGCCCTCAGCGGCATCAACGTGACCGGTTACTCCGGCCCCCTCCTCGCAACGGACAACGTCACCGGCACCGGATTGGACGGCGCGGTAAAATACGTTCCCCCACCATCGGCCGCCCGGCGCGAGCGCGCCGCGACGGGGCCGGGGCCAGGGATATAGCGTTTCGCCCCAGCAGGCGTTGTCATATGAAGAAGGTTGTTAACGCCCTGACTGCCGTTAACATCGGGTCAGTGCTGGGCATGATACTCGTCTTTAGAATGAATAGCGCCGTCCCGCGCAGTAACCGGCCCGTCCGTGAACTGGCTCTATTGGACCTGGCGTTCGTAATAAGCTGGGTGCCCACGGTCCTGGCCGGTGCGTATCGGTGGGCCAAATCCGAGCCAAAGGGCCTTTGGAAATGGCTCGTCGGAATCTGGTTGCTCTTGTCGGGGCTGTTGATTGGCTGGATTGGGCTGAATTTCCTTATCTTTGTACTTTAATAGTACGTCACGAAGTGCCAGGCTCGTCGGAGGTCAAATGAACAGCCCCGCATTCACCTTGAAATGCGCCGCCAAGCTCCGGATATGCGCCTTGCTCAATTCCCGCTTGCCGCTGAGCACAAGCGAAGCGGCGGTCTTATTTCCCAGAATCTTCCCTAATCCGACAACATTCATGCCATGCTGATCCATCAGAAAGCGCAGCATCTCCAGCGGCCGCACTTTGGGGCGCGGCCGCGGGTGCCCACCGTCGGCAAAGTCGTCGAGCAGCCGGCCGAGCACCTGGACGTAGTCCCGCTCCCCGGCACTGAGCCGCCCGTCGGGACGGCCAAGCAGGCGGCCTAACACCTGTAATCCGCGAGTGTGTTCCGCCTTGGTACGCAAGGCACGGAGTGGAAAGGCGCGCACCAATTCGAGATAGTCGTCCGGAACAGGTGTGGGCGCCGATTCGGCAAGGGAAATCATAGCCGTTCCTTCCATTGGTTCTTGTTGTACTCCGCGTGCGTCAGCACGTCCTGAATCAGTACCGTGGCGGCGGAATAGTTAATAATCGTCAGCAACCGATACTCGCGGCCCTTGATATTGAAGATGGTGACGACCATCTGGACTCCGCCGCCGACATTGACTGCTACTCCGTCCGCGGACGGAAACGTTCCGCGAACATCCTGGATGCTATTCCAATCGGCGTCCTCGGTCGCTCGCAGCCATGAGTTCAGTGCTTTGCGAAGCGGCGCGTTCTTCTTCCCAGCTTTATCCAACTCGGCGGCATTCAAAACCGTCATGGACATTGATTACATTATGTAAACTCGTTGGTTAGCGTCAAGTTGAATTCGACGATTGTCTCAGCTTCCAACGACCGGCAGAATTGCGGTCATCTCTCCATAACAAAGTAATACCGACCGGACAGACTCAAAATCAACGCCTCTGAATTTCGCGAACATGAAGTGCTTAGCAGGGCCAATGCTTCCCCATGCACTGGTTACTCCCATTTCTTCTGACAATTCTTCCCCAGCACCAATAACAAGTGTCATCGTAATACGGAGTCTTAAGTCTGCCCGCGGTGCTTTTGGAAGCACCTGAAGTGCCACCCCAACCTCGTCCGAATTCACGCGCTCAATTCGTCCGGCGAATCGGTGATTGCCGAGATGGACTGATGTTAGTTCGCCGATCAGCGGCGCAGAGACTTCCATAACCGGTCTCCTTTAGGGACGTCAAGCGATCAGGCTGCTTGATTATCCGCTTCTTTGCCCCACCGGGGCAAAGGACTGTAGCCACGAGTGAAGCGGAGCGAAACTCGTGGAATTCGATATTTGTTTGAATCGACCCCGGCAGGGGTCGAGGAAACTTGAGCCCCCCTTCAAGTTCGTCCAGTGGCGGAAACCCTCCGCCGCCGGCGCCGTGGCGGGAAGCCCACTGCCATCTCCCACGAGTCCCGCTGCGCTCACTCATGGCTACAAACCTCCTTCCCGCCGCAGCGGCCTGCCCCCTAAATCCAAAT
This sequence comes from Tepidisphaeraceae bacterium, assembly GCA_049511115.1. Lineage (GTDB taxonomy): Bacteria > Planctomycetota > Phycisphaerae > Tepidisphaerales > Tepidisphaeraceae > JBEKYH01. The sequence goes on from JBEKYH010000117.1 coordinate 2,308, forward strand.
CATATTTACAACAATCCATGCGACGGCCGGATGATTGTCTAATTCTGTCTAAAAGTGTTCAATCGCCCCCCCAACCCCCCTTTTCCCGTCTTTCAAGCCCTCCCGCCCATCTCCTCCTTCAAGTCCCACCCAATTCGGCTATACTCCCGCGGGTTATCTGTGGCAGAGCACCAAAAAACAATCTCCAAACCCGCTAGCTTCAGCGGCCGGGGTCTTTTCTCCGGCGAGCCGGCGACCCTCACGTTTTTGCCTGCCGAGCCGGGCACCGGCATCGCCTTCGTCCGCGAACAGGACGGCAAGGCCGCGACCATTCTCGCCAGCGTCGCCAACGTGATGAAACGCCCGCGGCGGACGTGCCTTAAGAACGGCACCCTATTCGTCGAAACCGTCGAGCATTGCATGGCCGCCCTGGGCGGGCTGGGGATCGACAACGCGGTCGTCAAAGTCGCCGGCGGCAAGGTGGGCGAACTCCCTTCCGGCGACGGCAGCAGCGCCCCATTCGTTGAGCTTTTACGCGAGGCCGGCGTCCAGGAGCAGGAGGCTCTCGTCGAGCCGCTGATAATCAAAAAGCCCGAGCACGTCGCCATCGGCGAGGCCAGTCTGGCAGCCCTCCCCGGCCCGACCGACCGCCTGGAAATCCTCTACGATTTTGAAGCCGCCCCCCCGCTGGGTCGCCAGGTCTTCCATTTCACCATCGGTCCGGCGGATACCGTCGAGGCCTTCGCCACGCAGGTCGCCCCGGCGCGCACATTTGTTTCCGAGCAGGAAGCGCTTGAGCTGCGCTCGCGCGGCTTGGGGCAGCATCTTTCTCCCAAGGAGTTGCTGGTCATCTCCCCCACCGGACCGATCGACAACGCCTTCCGCTTCCCCGACGAATGCGCCCGCCACAAGGTGCTCGACCTCATCGGCGATCTTGGCCTCATCGGCCGGCCCCTGCGCGGCCGGATCGTGGCCCACAAGAGCGGGCATGAGTTGAATCACCTGCTTGCCCGCAAACTGATCCTGCAATATGAAAGCGTCGCGCGCGAGGCGCTGCTGACGCGCGACGCCGTGCTGGACATCCGGCGCATCCAGTCGATCCTGCCGCATCGCTATCCCATGCTGCTGGTCGATCGCGTCTTGCAGATCATCGGCGATCAGAAAGCGACCGGCGTCAAGAACATCACGTTCAACGAAATTTTCTTCCAGGGCCATTACCCCGGCACGCCCATCATGCCCGGCGTCTTGATCGTCGAAGCCATGGCCCAGCTCGGCGGCATTCTCGTGAGCCAGAAGCTCGAGCACACCGGCAAGGTTGCGTACCTCCTCAGCATGGATAAGGTAAAGCTCCGCCAGTCCGTGGTGCCGGGCGATCAGTTGATCCTGGAAGCCGTTGCCTTGCGGGTTAAAAGCCGCACGGCCCATTTGCGTTGCAAGGCCTTTGTCGGCGACAACCTCGCCGCCGAAGCTGACATTAAATTTATGTTGCGTGATCCTTAATCATGTCCAGAATTTCGCCATTATCCGCCGTTGATCCCAAGGCCGTCATCGCCGATGACGTTGAAATCGGCCCGTTTTGCGTCATCGGCCCGAATGTCACCCTCGGCCCCGGCAACCGCCTTCTTTCGCATGTCGTCATCGACGGCCACACGACCGTCGGCCGGAACAACTTGTTTCATCCCCACTGCGCCATCGGCGGCCTGCCGCAGGATTTGAAATATAAAGGCGGCCCGACCCGCCTTGAAATCGGCGATCACAACGACATCCGCGAGGCCGTCACCATCCACATCGGCACCGAAGTCGGCGGCGGCGTCACCCGCGTCGGCAACCACAATCTCCTGATGATCAACTGCCACGTAGCCCACGATGTCGTGATCGGGAACCACTGCATCCTCGCCAACAACGTCTGCCTCGCCGGCCACGTCGTCTGCGGAAATGGCGTCAACATGATGGGCATGGTCGGCATTCACCATTTCGTGACCGTCGGAGATTTCGCCTACCTCGGCGGCATGGCGCGGATACGCCACGACGTTCCGCCGTTTGTGAAAGTGGACGGATCCGATTACGTGCGCGGCTTAAACAAGGAAGGCCTGCGCCGCGCCCATTTCAACGACCTGGACATCGACGCCCTCGAGACCGCCTGCCGCCGGCTGTTTGGGCGCGAAGTCCCGCTGGCCGTGGCGATGGCCTCGCTGGGAACCGATCGCGAGATAAACCCGCATGTCGCCAAGCTGCTGGAGTTCCTCCATCGCCGCAATCTCGGCAAGCACGGCCGCTACCTGGAAGGTCGCCGACCGCCGGAGTCATACGGGAATTAGCGATGAACAAGCTGCTGATAACATCCGCCGCCGCACTGGGACTCGTTCTGGGAATGAGCGCCGCGATTCTCGCCGATGATGCGACGACTCAGCCCGCCTGGAAAACGCAGTTGACCGCCGGCCGCGACGCCGAACGCAAGGGCCAATACACCGACGCCGAAACCGCGCTCAAGGCCGCCGTCGCCGCCGCGCCCGATGGCACGCTGGATGCGGCGGAATGCCTCAACGAACTCGGCAAGCTCTACCGCCTGACCGCGCAATACGATCAGGCCGATCAGCTCGATCATCAGTCGCTCGATTTGCGCACCAAACTGGCCGGCGAAAGCGATCCACTGGTGGCGGTAACCCTGGAAAACCTCGGCGAACTCGACACCGTCCGCGGCAAATACGACGCCGCCGACCACGAACTTCGCCGCGCCTTGGAGATTCGCAAGGCCGCCCTGGGCGACCAGAGCGCCGACACGGCCGAAACCATGACCAACCTCGGCTCGCTCGATCTGTGTGTCTGCAAATTCGACGAGGGAGGCAAACTTTGCCAGCAGGCCGTCGATATCCAGGACAAGACGCTTGGCGACGATGACCCGGCCCGGGCCTGGGGATGGGACAATCTGGCGACGGCCTATTACTTCCAATCCAAACTGGTCGACGCCGAAACGCTGCTGAAGCGGTCGCTCGATTTGCGCACGCGCGTTTTGGGCGACGATCATCCCGACGTCGCGACGAGCTACGACAACCTGGGCGGGCTCTACTACGCGTGGGGAAATCCGATTCTGTCGCGCCGGTACTTCAAGCTGGCGGAGTTCACCCGCGAAAACTCGCTTGGCCCGGATCATCCCGACACGCAGGAATCCGCCGCGATGCTGGCCCAGGTAGAGGAGATGGACAAGGACCAGTTCCCGCCGGACAGAACGGCGCCGGTGCTGGAAAAATCGCTGGCCCTGGAGACGCGCGTCCTGGGAACAGGCCACTGGATCACGCAATCCGTCCAGGCCGCCCTGGCGATGGCCTATGCCCAGCGCAACGGTCCCGGCGACCTCGACAACGCCGAAAAACTCCTGAAGCAGGCCGTGGATGAATCGCGCAAGAGTTTCGGCGAAACCACCATGAACACTGCGGTCGTCGAGAGCGACTTGGCCGATTTCTATACCGAACAGAACATTCATCTGAACGATGCCGAGACGCTGTACAAGCAGTCGCTGGTGACAATGGAAAGACTTTTCGGCAACGAGGACCGCAACACCGGCGGAATCCTGCGCGCGTATTCCACCCTGCTCAAAGCCGAGAAACGTGACGCCGAAGCCGCCCCGCTTGCAGCCCGTGCCGACGCCATCGACCAAGTCGATCAGCAGCGCAATCCCCTCCAACAGCTTTCAGGGCCGGGGTTGTAACCCAGACTACGACGAAGCCCGATACGCCCCGCCCGTCTTCTTCGCGTATTCCTCGCGCATCTTGGCTTCTTTCTCCCCATACAAAAATGTCAGCAACACGAACCGCCTCCCCTTGGTGACATCCGTCGCCTCATGCAGCAGGCTGCACCCGAAAATCACCGCTGCCCCGGCTTTGGGCCGGTAAACGTGCGGGCCATATTCAGGGAAGCGCAGGAAACCGCCTTCGTACTCGTCATTGAGTAGGATCGACGCGGCAAATTTTCGGTGTGCCGTCGCGCCAGTGGTGTTGTCGCGATGCGGCCGGAAATATCCGCCGCGGGCAGCGTCGTAGCAGGCGATCTTCATGTCCTCCAGGCGCGTCACTTCGTAATTGAACGCCTTGTAGACTTCGCCCGCGATGTGGCGCCCAAGCCACCCGCGGCATTCGCGGTCCAGGTCATTCCCGCGCGGGATGAAGTGATCGCGGCGGATTTTATTGCTGTAGTCATATTTTCCGACGGTCTTGCCATCCTCGGCATTAACCATGAATCCGGAATCCTGGTTCCCTTCTTTTTCCCACACATCCATCAGCTTGCGGCAGAATTCCGGCGGTATCACGTCGGGTATGAGCAGGACAGGCGCCTGCTGAAGAACATGGCGCGGAGCTTCGAGATTTAAAATCCCCGATGCGTCGCCCAGCATTTGCGCGGCGAGCCCCGCCGGATCGGTCAAATCGTAAAACCGAAAGACGCGCCCATTGGGACTGAGGAGCGCGCCGCGCAAGCGCGGCGCGCTATACCGGGCGGAGATTTCGCCCGTAACATCACACAGCACCGCAAAAGGAAGACTCTCCTGCCCCGGCCAGCTCAGTGCCCCGGCCGCGCCATCGCTTGCCTCGGCGCCCCCGAGCCGGTCGCTGCCTGCCGCCCCAGGCCGTATCGCCAGCACCGGCACATGCAACGCCGAGAACTTAGGATAAAGCTCGGCAAACCCCGCGCAGGCAGTCTGCGCCGCGCCGATTTGCGCGGTATCACTACCCAAAAAAACCAACGCGACGGGCACGCCCACCGTGTCGCTCAGCTTGACTGGCTTACCGCTCAAAGCGGTCAGAGTGAAATCCGATACCCAGTCGCCGACGTTGAACAAATTGGCGGCCATACGATTGAGGGTCTAAGGGCTTAAAGGTTCAAGAGTTTAAGAGTTCAAAGGTTCGGTAACAACATACTTGGCTAACTCTTGGGGCTGCTCGGTGGTTTTTGGAATATAACCGCAATTAACCGGATCAGATTTGATATCATCAGAACCGCCCCGATCAGTATCAGCACGCTTGCAAACGCGTTGCCAAATGTTAGGCGGAACGGAAAATCTGCCCGCATAAAATGACCACCGACCGCCCCAATTATCCAGCCGACGACAATGTTTCGGACGATATTCCCGACAGGACGCGCGTTCATTTTTTCGGTCGTGGTGAGTTTCCCTCAAACCCTTAAACCTCTTAAACCCTTGAGCTCTCATTGCGCCTGCACCGGCTGATCCACGATCCGGTCCGGCCGCGTCAGGTTGCAATTCGGCCACAGCCGCCGCAGCGTGCCCGGGTCAGTGGGGAGAATTTCATCGGTCGTCTGCGTGCCGTCCTTCGCGGTGACGATATTGACCGATCCCAGGTACGCCCCAGTTTCCGGGTCAACGTAGTGCGTCGTGAGCGGACCTTCCCAGCCCAGGCGATCCTTGATGGCCACAGCAACGACACCCCTGCCATCCAGATTCACCAGCGCTGCCGGCAGGACATCAATGTACCGCGACATCACGCTTGGCCGGCCATGGTCGCCGTCGGCCACGTAAATTGCGCACATATATGTCTTGGGCTCCTTGTACGGCAGCAGCCGGGGCAACAAATAGCTCATCGCCTGCGGCAAATAGTACGCCGGCATTTCCTGCTTGAACGCGGGCATGTCCTGCTTCGCCGCCCCACTGCTGGTGCGGACGACGTTCAGCGTCCAACCTTCGACGAGCTTCACTCCCGGCTGAATAGCCTGATTCTGCGCATCCGGCGGCGCATCCAGCCCACCCGCGGGCGGCGTCACCGCCTCAACGTGCGTCCGCTGGTCGCTGTCGCCGAATTCGCTGATCTCCGACTCCTGCATCTTGGGCGGCGCGGGATTCAGTCCCGGCCCGCCTGCCGTTCCCGTCGCTCCCGGCGTGGGAGAGATGACCACGGCAATGTTCACCCAATTCTCATGCTTGCGGTCCACCGTGGCGATCAGCCGCGATTGCACTTCAACGGCCGTGGTATCCGTCGGCTTGGTCTCCGAGCGCACGCTGACGCGGATGATCGGCGTTCCCGCGATTTTGCCCGCCCCATCATCGTACTCGTCGATCTCGTAGGTGTAGCCAATGTCCTTGCCATCGCGGACAAGCCGGAAATACTGCTCGGGAACCAGTCGCGACTTGAGAAAGCTCGGCACCCAATTGGCGATCAAGCCGCGGAAGCGAATGAGCCGGTCGTCCTGATCGTGCTTGATGCTGGCTCGATCTAAAAGCTGAATGGAATCGACCACGGCATTGAACGAGTCGGCGGCGTGCCGCTCGCCCGGATCTTCAGCGGCGCCATTAGGATCGGGCCGCGCCGGCGTGTTTAGTTCCACGATGTAATAGAGCTGGTCATTAGCGGCGACGATGGCCTGCTGCACGAGGCGGCGCTGAAAGTTCTCATCGCGCCGCATCACCAGGATTCCCACCGCCGTCTGCGCGCCGGCCGTCGCCGAAATCTGCACCACGTCCTGACTCACGACCTGCGAGATTCCCTCCTGCTGTAACTTCTGCACGGTTTGCTGAAGCAGCCCCGGCTGTTCCTGATTGTATTGATCCCGGTAAACGTTAAGCGGCAGCGGCTTGTCAAAGGAAAGGCGCGTCACGCGCAGCGTCCAATGCCCGTCATCATCATCAAACTCAGCCACCTCGCCCGGCACCCCAGTCACAACGCGCGTGCACGAAACCGGCGGGCGCAGCGCAATCCCGTTGGCCGGGCTGCGAAAGATATCGCCCAACAAATCCGGCTGCGTGGCAGGCGCATCCGCCGCAACGGCGCAGCACGCCATCCACCCAATCAACACCAACGCCCAAATCGAGACAAATCTCATCCCTGACACCTCGTGGCTTGCCGCTGCAAGTATGGTCGGCAATCGCCCGCGCGGCGTCAAGGGAGCGGGAGTGGGATGACAAGGTGACAAGGTGAGGGGGTGACAAGGTGAACTTAAAGGATAGCACTGCTCGCCGCTAAAGCGCGAACCGCCCGTAGGAGAATTCTGGCGCGAATGGCGCTCTAACCAAGGTGCCCGGAAAACGCACATTCACCTTGTCACCCCCTCACCTTGTCACCTTGTCATTTCTTCTTCCAACTCACGCTCTCCCATAAATATAATCCGTCAAATTATTAATCGTCCGCTCCTGGGTTCCCACGTGGTACGCGTTGAGGTCGCCGATGGAGACCAGGCCATGCATTTTCCCCTCGCTGTCGCAGACGGGCAGATGGCGAATGCGGTGCTCCTTCATAATCCGGCGGACATCCTCGATGTCCGTATCCGGCTCGCAGGAGATCACCTCGGCCGTCATGACCTGCCCTACCGTCACCTCATGCGGCGGATGCGCGTAGGCAAGCACCCGGCGAAGCACGTCGCGCTCGGTGAACATACCCACCATGCGGTCATCGCGCATGACCACCAGGGCGCCGATCTGGCTGTCGTTCATGCGATGAACCGCATCCAGCACCGTCGCCGACGGCGAAATAGAATGAATCTCGGACCCCTTTTCCGCCAACAGAAAGGAAACCGTAGCCATGGCCACCTCCTGGCTAAATGTGCTCCCGCCCGTGAAGAAATGAGAAGACGCGAGAGGCAACTGCCTGAATATCCACCGCGTGGATGGTCCGAGCCAATTGCCTCCGTTTCGATCATATACTTTCAAATTGAAAGAATCAATCAAAAACATTGTCAAAACAGGCGGAATTCTTCGTTACCGCTTCCTGTCTTCTTTCAGACGGCGCGATGGAGATCATTAAGCGCCGCACGGAATCTGCCGAAAATGCCTCTAGCCGCCGGAGCCACAAAAGATACTCCCGCCGCCCGGCAAGGCTACAACAATCTTCTCTCTGTGCAGCGGCCGACATCTGTTTCGTCGGCTGCTTTTTTGACATAAGCCTGTGACGCAATGGACTTTCTGTAGGGTGGGCGCCGCCCACCGCTTGCCACAAAGGTGGGCGATGCCCACCCTACGCGGTTAGCTGCGCATATTTTTCTAACGCAATCTTGTTGACACGATAAAACACGAGTGTTATCTTCCGTAGCCGACGGATTCGGTTGGGCGGGAACCAACCCCTCCTCTACGAAAGGGAACCCATGTCAATTCGAACGATGGCTTCACTGCTTGGCTTCATGCTGCTCCTGCAGGGGTGCGCGTATAACTCGGTGACCGGGAAGGCGGAATTGAGGAGTGATCAGGACAAGCACTGGGATGCCCAATACGCCAGGGGATTGGAGTCAAAGTATCAGAACTTTTCGCAATATCTGGCGGCCAACTACGAAAACGCCACCGGCGATGCCGCTCGAAAAGTCGTTCGCGACCAGGTCATCACCGAACTGCTATGGCTGAGCGATTATTATTATCATCGCGACGTCAACAGCCTTTACAACGACGACAATGCCATCAACTTCTTCACCGACGTCATCAATCTCGGCCTGACCTCGGCGGCCACTATTTCCGGAGGCACGGAAACCAAGACCGTGCTTTCCGGAATCGCGACCTTCGCAACCGGCGCGCGGACGTCTTACGACTCGGATTATCTGCACAAGGAAACCATCACCGCGATTATCAACGACATGGACAAGCTGCGGTCGGCCGCCGAAAAGTCAATATATGACAACCTCAAATCCTCCGACGCGGTCTATCCCCTGGAGCCGACGGCGCTCAAGGACCTCGCCAATTATGAAGTCACCGGCGTTCTCGCCGCCGTGGAAGATTTGCAGAATACCAGCAGGAACAACGCTGCCACGCAACAGGCCGAAACCACCAAGGCGCGACTGGCGTTCCGCCGATCAACCACACAGCCGTCGGAATAATGGTCATATCTGTAGGGTGGGCATCGCCCACCTTTGTGGCAAGCGGTGGGCGAGGCCCACCCTGCCTCTGACCATGCTTACAAATTCGCCACGTTTCACCCCTGCGGCGTGCGCTCCGGCTTCTTATCCCGGCTCATCAGGTCACTCAGCGCATGCAGCACATCTTTGTCCTCAAACAGGACCGCATGGACGGCGTCGGCAATCGGCATTTCCACGCCGAATTGGCGCGACAGTTGCCAGACCGATTGCGCGGTCGCCACGCCTTCGGCAACGCTGCTGGTTTCGCCGAGCACATCGGCCAGTTTGCGCCCCTGACCGATCTGCTGCCCGACCGCGCGGTTGCGGCCCTGGGGGCTGACGCACGTCGTGATCAGGTCGCCGATGCCGGCCAGGCCGTGGAAAGTCTCCTCGCGCGCCCCCATCGCCACGCCCAGGCGGGTGATTTCCACCAGCCCGCGCGTGACCAGCGCGGCTTTGGCGTTATTTCCCGCTGCCAATCCGTCCAGGATTCCCGCGGCGATGGCGATGACGTTTTTGGTTGCCCCGGCGAGCTCAGTCCCGATCAGATCAGCATTGGTGTAAACGCGAAACCACTGCGTCGAAAAAACTTCCTGCACGCGCTGGGCAAACGCCGCATCCTCCGACGCG
>JBEKYH010000118.1:0-11683 GCA_049511115.1 Tepidisphaeraceae bacterium
AAGCACAAGCAGAAACAAGGTTAATACCCAACGCTAAGGAGCCAACATGCCCCGCGTATCAGGCGTGGACATTCCGCCGGACAAACCCATTTGGATCAGCCTTACCTACATTTATGGTATCGGGCGGACCAACTCCCGCGGCATTCTGCGCGAAGCCGGCATCGACGGCCAGCGCCGCGCCAAGGACCTGACGGAAGAAGAGTTGGCCAAGATCATCGGCCTCATCGACCGTGATTTCCCGGTCGAAGGCGCGCTGCGGCGGTCGATTCAGCAGAACATCGCGCGTCTGCGCGACATTCAGTGCTATCGAGGCAATCGCCATCGCCGCTCGCTTCCGGTGCGCGGACAGCGCACCCGTTCCAACGCGCGCACCCGCAAGGGCCCGCGCAAGACGGTGGCCGGCAAGAAGGGCGTGAAGGAACTGGCGAAGTAATCGCACTGACCAGTGCGTCCGATTTGCCGCGATTCGCGGCGGCGGATTTGAACGACGGGTAAGGATCATTATGGCAGACCAGACAACCCAGCAATCAGGCAAGCCGGCCGTCGGCGCCAAAGCCGCGGCCAAGAAGAAGGTCCGCAAGGGCGTCACGCGCGGCATCGCCCACATCAAGGCGACGTTTAATAACACGATGGTGACCATCACCGACACCAACGGCGAGACCATCTCGTGGGCCAGCGCGGGCACCGTCGGCTTCAAGGGCGCCAAGAAGAGCACCCCGTTCGCCGCCGGCCGCGCCGCCGAAAACGCCGCACAGCTTGCCCGCAAGCACGGCATGATGGAGATAGAGGTCAAGGTGAAAGGCCCCGGCGCCGGACGCGAACAGGCGATTTTGAATCTGCAAAACGCCGGCCTGAAAATCCTGGGCATTGAGGACGTCACCCCGCTGCCGCACAACGGCTGCCGCCCGCCCAAAAAGCGGCGCGTGTGAATGATGTGGCGCGTCGGGCGCATCAATTTTGAAACTTACCCCTGGTATGGGTCTGATATAAGATCGGTTGAATTTCGGACAGTTTTCTTTTTCCAATCCTGATTCGGCGAGGCGGAAGACAGATGGCCCCTAACGGTTGGGGCGGCAAACTTCCGCGATCCGGCGTCGGGACATTTCCAGGCAAACAGCCTGGAGGGAGCGATCATGAGAATTCGTTGGCGCGGTTTGGAATTGCCGTCTCGCGTTTTGCGCGATCAGCAGGTTTCCACGGAAATGTACGGCCGCTTCACGGCGGAGCCATTCGAGCGCGGCTTTGGCACCACCGTCGGCAACAGCCTGCGGCGCATCCTGCTTTCCTCGCTGGAAGGCGCGGCGGTGACTCACATCAAGATCGCCGGCGCTGAGCATGAATTTTCCAGCCTGCCGGGCGTGATGGAAGATGTCACCGACATCATCCTGAACGTCAAGAGCCTGGTTGTGAAGATGGACTCCGACGAGCCCAAGGAGATGAAAATCTCCGCCCGCAAGGCCGGGCCGGTGACCGCCGGCATGATCGAGGCGGATCCCTCCATCACGCTGGTCAATCCCGACTTCGTCATCGCCACGCTGACGGAAGACGTTCCCTTTGAAATGACTCTCCTGGTCAACAAGGGCCGCGGCTATGTGACCGCCGCCGAAAACATCGCCGATCAGGAAGAGCAGGAAATCGGCACGATTGCGGTGGACAGCGTCTATTCGCCGGTCACGCGCGTGCGTTACAGCACCGAGGACGCCCGCGTCGGCCAGAAGACCGACTATGACCGTCTGATCCTGGAAGTCTGGACCAACGGCACGATCAATCCGGAAATGGCCCTGGTCGAAGCCAGCAAGATTCTCCGCAAGCATCTCAACCCGTTCGTGCAGTATTTCGAGCTGGGTTCGGAGACCGCCAATGAAGACGCCGTCGCTTCGCTGCGTGACGCCACCCGCGCCACCATCGACCCCGATCTGCGGCAGAAGCTGAACATGACGGTGCAGGAACTGGACCTTTCCGTCCGGGCCAACAATTGCCTGGAGTCGGCCAAGATCAACACCGTCCGCGAGCTGGTGAAGAAGACCGACGCGGATCTCCTGAAGGTCCGCAGCTTCGGCAAGACCAGCCTCCGCGAAGTGAAGCGTAAGCTGGCGGACCTGGGCCTGAGCCTGGGCATGGACCTCGATGCTCCGACGGCCGCGGCGACAATGCCGGATGATGAGGATGATGAGCCAGAGGGCGATGATGCCCTGGGCGAGCCCCAGGCGACCAGCACTGAAGGAACCGTCGGCAATTAAGCGGCCAAGGCAAGCCGACTACGGGAGCAACTATGAGCAGTCACAGGTTATTCGGCCGGCAACTGAGCCGCGATTCGGAGCACCGCACCGCGATGCGCCGGAATCTGGTGCAGAGCCTTTTTGAGCATGGCAAGGTCCGCACGACTTTGCCAAAGGCCAAGGAAGTCCAGGCGATGGCCGAGCGCCTGATTACGCTGGCCCGCACCGGCACGCTGAACGCCCGCCGCCGCGTGATCTCCACGTTGTGCGACCGCCGCCTGGTGGATGACGAGCAGGAATTCACGGGCCAGACCGTCGTGCAAAAGCTTTTCACCGACATCGCTCCGCGCTTTGTCGATCGGCCTGGCGGATACAGCCGCATCATCAAGCTGCCTGAGCATCGCATCGGCGATGCCGGCGACCTTGTTCTCCTGCAATTGCTGACCGAGGAATCCGCTCCTCGCGGCGTGGCGCGCCGCTCGGCCGGATTGCGCCGCAAGCGAGCCGAGCACCGCCGGCAATTCGCCTCACAGATTCTCAAGAAAGACAAGGGCGACAAGAAGGGCGCCGAGACCGCCGAGCAATCGACGCCGCCCGCCCCAGCGGCCGAGGCGGCGCCGTCAACAGAAGCCGCGCCGACACCGGCGCCCACCGCGCCGGAACAACCGGCATAAACGGGCAGCAATAAACCGCGCAATGGCTGCGATGTACGGAATCCGATGAACCGCCATCCGCTTTTCCCGGATTTGGAATGGCGCAATCGCATCTAAATTCCCGATATACGAAATTCCCAGTTATTTTTTGACAGGCGGGCCGATCGCTCGTTACAATCCGCGTCCTGTCATTTTGGGAGTTCCTTCTGGACGATGTGTTAGTCATTCTCTACGTGCTGGTGCTTGGTGTCGTTGCCATCTACGGCTTCCATCGCTACGCCCTTGTCTACCTCTATCTGAAGTATAAACACGACGGCTACCTGCCCAAGGGCCGCTTCGATCACCTGCCCAAGGTGACCGTTCAGCTTCCCATGTACAATGAGGATGTTGTCGCGGCCCGCATCATCGAAGCGACCTGCCACATCGATTACCCGCTGGATCGCCTGGAGATTCAGGTTCTCGACGACAGCACCGATCATTCCGCTGAAATCGCCCGCAAGACCTGCGAGGAAATGGCCGCCAAGGGATACCCGGTGCGCTTCCTGCACCGCGAAAATCGCGCCGGGTACAAGGCGGGCGCGCTGGCGGAGGGCCTCAAGACCGCGACCGGCGAATTCATCGCCATCTTCGACGCCGATTTTGTTCCGCCGCGCGACATCCTGCACAACGTGCTGGATTACTTCACCGACGAAAAGATCGGCATGGTGCAGGTCCGCTGGGATCACCTCAATCGCGATGCTTCGCTGCTCACCAAGAGCCAGGCGATTTTCCTCGACGGACATTTTGTGATCGAGCACACGGCCCGCAATCGCAGCGGCCGGTTCATGCACTTTAACGGGACCGCCGGCGTATGGCGGCGCACCACCATCGGCGACGCCGGCGGCTGGCATCACGATACCCTGACCGAAGACCTCGACCTCAGCTACCGCGCCCAGCTTAAGGGATGGCAGTTTGTCTATCTCCCCCAGTTCTGCGCCCCGGCCGAGCTTCCGCCGGAAATGATCGGCTTCAAGCAGCAGGCCCATCGCTGGACCAAGGGAAGCTGCCAGACCGCGATGAAATTGCTCCCGCGCATTCTCAAATCGCGCCTGCCCCTGCACATCAAAACCGAGGCCTTCTTTCATCTGACCAATACGATTGTTTACGTCCTGATGATCATCCTGACCATCATGATGTATCCCTGCTTCCTGAGCTTCTACAGCCCGTTCAACCATTTCTCCGGCACTTGGAGCCAGTATCTTTTCAGCGCCAGTCTTTTTGTGCTGGCCACCTGCTCGGCCAGTTCGTTCTTCGTGGTCGGGCAGAAGGAGCTATTGGGCAGCGAAGCCGGCTGGAAAACCGTCTTTTACATGCCGGTGCTGATGGCCCTTGGCGTCGGAGTGAGCCTGAACAATTGCAAAGCGGTGCTGGAAGCGGTGTGGGGCGCGATTCGGAAAAAGCCCAGCAGTGAATTTGTCCGCACTCCCAAGTACGGCGTCACCGGCCAACAAGGCGCCATCTGGCGCGGCGGCAGCGTCTATACCCTCAAGCGCCTTTCCCTGCCGATCATTGAAATCGCATTCGGCTGCTATATGTCCAGTTGGATTCTCATCAGCCTTTACTACGACTTTTGCCTGATGAGCGTCCCCTTCCTCGGCATCTTCGCCGGCGGTTATTTCTATGTCGGGTTCAGTTCCTTGCATGCCCTGTACAAGATGCAGCAGGATCGCGATGCCGTGGTCGAACTAGTCGTCCCCGACGCGGCATGAGCTACAATTTCAGTCGCTCGACTAACTTTCCCACTGCAATCTCCCGCCGAATTTGGAAGTTTTCCAGCGCTTTCACAGCCTCTGGTCGCACGATGATTGACGGTCTCGCTCGCCTCAGCATCGCCAGCGCGTCCCGGGCGGTTTCCGCTTCACCGCTATCGATGAGATACGCTCCCGCGATTGCCGCCGTGCGCGAATAGCCGATCTTGCAATGCACGTAGACGATTCCGCGCTCGGCGTTCGCTTTGATAAACGCGATGGCCTGCTTAGTCTGCTCGGTTGTGGGCGGTGTTAAGTCGAGGATGGAAAGCTGCACGTAAGCCAGATTGCGAAGCGTGAGAGGTTCTGAAAATTCCCCTGCCAGATCGATAACGGCGGTCACGCCGGCGCCCTGAATTTCTGTTGCTTCTCTGCCAGAAAGTCTCCGCCCGATCCACAGCCGATCAGTCACGCAATCATACGGCCGGCATTGCCGGGCATAATGCCACAGCGAAAAGCGCTGGCCCAACAGCACGGGCCACATCAAGACCCATGGAGTCCAGGAGATCGCCCCGTTCTCCTTGCGATAAATTCCCGGACCCAGGAAGAGATATCCGGCCGAAGCAAATCCAGCAGAAAACGCCGGCCATAGCAGCAGGCCGCTCCACGGCATCCAGGCAAAGGCCAGAGCCAAAAGAACGGCGGCCCCAACGGCGTAATAAATGGCGATCCGCCGGTTTGGAACAAACGGCTGACGCAACGGCTGTTCCCCGCATAGATGAAAACAGATCGCCGCCAGCAGAAACCCGCCAATGACGTCAATAAAATGATGCTGATAAGTCAGAAGCGGCGAGACCGCGATCAGGACAAACCAAACCGCCAACAGCCCGCGCAAATGCCCACGTGTATGCCGATTGTAGATATCAATAAGAATGATGCACAGCGCGATATGCAGCGACGGGCATTGATTGAACGGCCGATCCACTGTGCGGAAGTTATTGAATATCACTCCCAACACGCCATCGACATGCGGGCGCTCGAAGGCGAACTTCAGGGGAAATAAGAGGAAGCACACCCCCGCGAGCAGGATCGCCAGGGTGATCCTCGCCGCCAGCACCTGCCGCTCACGATCAGACCTTGCCAGGAACGGCGCGCCGACGAAAAACAAATCGATGGACATGTACGGCAGGATCAACGCCGGCACAAAAGGCATGTGCCGTTCCCAGGAAAAGTAGAATGAGCCGACGTCGCTTCGCCGGCTGGCGAGGAAGTTACAGCCCCCGTACACGACGAGAAAAAGCGCCGATAGCGCCGCGCTGGTCGCCGCGGATTTCCAGAAGCCCCTCATCGCGCCACCCGGCGGGCGAGTGATACCGTGAAGATGCCCCAGGGATCCACATCCTGCTCGATCTTTTCAAACCCCGCCGCGCGCACCAGTTCGTCCATCTCCCCCTGCGACCGCCGGCGCATGATCCACGGCTTTCCCTCCCGGTTGGTCAGCGCCCGCGCGATGAATTCCACCTGCGGATGCCACGGCTGGCAGGTGTAAAGCAGGTACCCGCCCTCATCCATCGCGTCGGCGATCCCCTGCAGCGACCGCAGCACCGGCGCGTTTTCCGGGAATAGTTCGTAAAGCCCCGACGTCACCGCGATTGTCGGGCGCGGCGTCTGCGCCGCCAGCGATACCCGGTCAAACGCGTCGGCTTGAGCGAACGTGACCCGGGACAGTTGCAACTCGCCGGCGAGCTTCCGTGCGGCATCGAGATTAGCCTGCCGATAGTCACGCAACGTCGCTGAAACCTCAACGCCATTCGACCGCTTCATCGTCTCCAGCACATATCTCCCCGGTCCCGAAGCGATGTCGAGAATATGCACCGCTCGACCCGATTCATTTACGCGATCAATCGCACTGGCGAGCAGGCGCTCAATGTTCTCGCGCCGCACGCGGATGCCGCGCCAGCCGATGGCGTTGAGATAGAAATAGTCGATCAATTTGCCCAAAGGCGTCACTCCGCGCGGCTTGTTTTCGTAGACGTAATCCAACGTGATGCCGGAGTCGAAGCCCGTTTCCCATCCGAGCTTTATTCCTGTGGAGAGTCGCCCATACATTTTCATGGCGGTGCGCGTGATACCCCAGCGCGCCGCTCCCGGCCCGCGCAGGAGATCATATTCCGTGCGCGAAAATCCTCCCTTGTCCGCTTCCAGCAATCCGTCATTCTCCGCCGGACGGGCAAAGCATTCCTCCAGAAAATCGCGCGTGCGATCCACCACGCGCTGCCGCTGCGTCTCGGTAAACAGGGAGTGATAAAAGTCGCCGTACACTTCCATCTGCTTAATCGGCGATCCCAACCGCGCAAAGAATTTCTGCTGCGCCCCCAGTTCAACGACCCAATCCTTCCCCGCCGCCAGCAGCAGTGTCGGCGTGCGAATCGCGGCCGCGTCAGCAATGAGCCTTGTGCCCGCGTCGTGCAAATCGAGCAGGATATTCACGGCGATATTGCGGAAAATCAGCGGGTCGGCGTCATATGCGGCGGCCTGCTGCGCATCGTGCGTGAGCAACTTCGCCTTTACGTAACTCTTCACGGATCCGCCCGGTAAGACCTTCTCCTTGAGCCGCAATGACGGCACCGCCAGGGGAACATACAATTTCACTCGAAACGCCGGCGCCGCCAGCACCATCGCGCGAATCGGCGGCGCGAAATCATGCACCCAGGCCGCCGCGATCACCGCGCCCACGCTCGCGGCCACCACCGCCGCGTTCTGCAGTGAAACCCCATGCTCCCGCGCGACATGCCGCGCGAACCAATCGGCGTCCTTGATCACCGCTCCCAGATTGGCGGCGCAGCCCCGATTACCGGGCGATTTGCCGTGCCCGCGCTGGTCCCAGGCAAACACCGCCGTTTCCGGCATACTTAGCGACTGCACCGTCTCTTCCCACCGCCCCGAATGCTCATGTCCGCGGTGAAAGAGAAGAATCGCCCGGGATGAAAGCCCGTCAGGGAGCCAGGCTCGATAGAAGAGCGAGGCGCCGTCCCAACTCACAAAGGTGTGCTCGGTCATCCGCATAGATTGTCCGCCCGCGCCCAGAGACTCGCGCCCAGGAGAATCAGGATACCGCCGCGTTGTCGGCGCGGCGAGGAAAGGGAACCAATCGAATGAGTAGACAGCCGGGCGATAGCGAAGGTTTGTTGAGGCTACCTGCTTTTAGGTGTATCGTGCCGTAAGTTAGCAGCCGTTCTCGTGCGCCGGCAATATCCGGGAGGTATCTGATGCGCTACTCTGATCTGATCCAGTTGTATTTCGAGCGATCCAACGCCTTGCAGTGGTATTGGACGCTATACGTCGTCATCGTCGGCGGGCTGCTGGCGTTTTCCTCGCTGCGCGTGCGCCGCGACGCGATCACCGGATTGTTAGTGACCTTTTTATTCTGCATGTTTGCCTACAAGAACCTGGGGGCCATTCACGACACGACCGACCAGCGCGCCGCCGCGTTGCAGGCCATCCGACAGACGCCCGATGTCGGGGTGGACTCCGCCAATGTCAGCCAGACGCGGCAAATCCTCGAGCCGACCCTGATTTCGCCAGACTATGAAGGCACGCGCGATTTTCACGTCGCCAGCGATTTGCTGACGATTGCCGCCCTGTGGGCGATGGAGTTGCGACGGATGCGCATGGCGCGGGAGCAAGCCGGGAAGTAGGATGTGATCCACGGAGGGCTGCAATTCCGCAATAAACTCCCCACGCCGGCGTTTTTTCTCTTGACGTATCGGGTCTCTGGCGATTTGATTTACGGTCAGTTGCATCTGTGCATTTGGGCCCCGGACTCGGAGGTAATCAAAAATGGCGCAACTCTTCAAATCTACACGTCTTGCGACACTCACTCGTTCTGCCGCAAAAAATAAGGGTGCAGACCGCACTCCTGTTGTCAGGCTGGAGGCACTTGAAGATCGACGCCTTCTCTCGACCACGGTAGTAACGCCCGTGCCGCCTATTTCACTTGGGATTGTGTTACACGAGCTCCCGGAAGTGAGTTTCACCGCCGACCTGGGCAATTTCGTGGCGGACGCGCCGGCAAGCCGCCTTTCCGCGGACATCAATTGGGGCGATGGCACAAGCTCCAACGGCATGATCGTGGCCGATGGCAGCGTCGCCGCCAGTGCGGCGGGCGCCAGCGCAACGGTGATGAAATACGAAGTGGACGGCACCCACACATATAAAGACGCCGGCGTATATCCCATTACGGCCACCGTTCTTGAGCAAGGCCCGACTGGGACAACGTATGTCCTGCTCCTCGATACTTTCCATGACACGGCCATCGTCGCCCATGGCAATACGGATTTAGATGGGACGATTTCCGGCACCTATCTGGCGGCGCCAAGTCCAAGCCCCGTCGCTTCGCCCACTGCGATCATTCTCGGCGCTGAATATATCTTCACCGGCACGGGAACCGCCGGCGCGCTTGGCCCTGTCGCCGCCAAGGGCGACATCGTCCTGCCCAGCCCGGTGGCTGCGACCGGCGTCGCGACGGGAACGCTGACTCTTACCAGCATCAGCACCACGCCTGCCGATTCCGGATCAGTGACCCTGAAACTCATCGGCCCGATCCAAAAAGGCAAAGGCACGCTACCCGCGACGATGAGTTATGTGATCACCGGCGGCACCGGCGCGTTCGCGGGGGCAACGGGCGTCGGCACCATCGCCATCACGCTGGGAAGTGATAACTCGTTTACGTTTGATATTACGTCGCTGTTGCCGACGACGTCGCTTCCGTCGACGGTGTTGGTGTAGAGCGACTGCCGACGTTGAATGACTGCCGCGCGCTTTGAATGGGAACGCTTTGACCGGGAACATGCTTTCTGGGTTGGCCTTTGCTAAAATTGACCAGTCGGCATTTTTCCGGGTGAATCATGACTCTGAGCGTAACAGTTCCACCTCATATCGAAGCGAAATTGCGCGAAAGGGCCGCCGCCGATGGGCAGCCGCTTGATGTTTACGCCTCTAAGGTACTCGCCGACGCCGTCACCGCCCCAACGATCGATGAGATTCTCGCGCCGGTACGGGAGGATTTTGCCAAATCGGGAGTGAGCGAGGAGGAACTCCTCAATCTGGGGCGCCAGGAACTTAAGGCGCTTCGAGCTGAAAAAAAGGCAAAACCCGCTTGAGCGCGCGAGCTGTGTACGACTCGATGGTCTTCTTGCAGTGGGCGGCGCTCCCCGCCGATCGTCAGCACGGAACAGTTCGAGCCCTCTATGATGGAGCCATTCGGCTTTGCCTCAGTTCCGAACTGGTGGCGGAAGTCCGCGACCTATTGGGACGTCCAAATATTCGTGCCAAGTCACCGAATCTCACAGATGCACGAATTGCGGCAGTATTGGCCGAGGCAAGCAGGCATGCCGATTGGTTCCAGCACGTTCCCCATGTCTTTACGCTCAAGAGTCATTCTGACGATGATCACCTTTTTAATCTTGCCATTGAGGCGAAGGCAGAGTATCTCGTTACGTGGGAGAACCGAATTCTCCGTTTACACGCGGGCAAGACCGATGACGCCAAGCGGCTGCGAGAACTGAATCCCGCGCTAAAGATATTAAGTCCCCCGACGCTCGTTACCGCATTGCGAGTCTAACAACATTGGCGGGCGTGGTTCATCACTTCCCCGCCGCCGCCTTGAACCGGGCAAGCTGTCCTGTCATGAACGCATCCCCCGGCTCAATCTGCAGGGCCTTTGTCTCCAACTGCACCGAAACCGCCGGCTTGCCGATGTGATAATTCACCTCGGCCAGAGTGTCGATCATGGCCGCATCGTCCGGGTCCGCCGTGACGGCGGCGGTGGCGAGTTTCAGGGCGTCATCCAGTTTTTCATCACATTTGGCTTCGAGCCAGGCCAGATCGTTCGTCAGCCTCGGATTATTCGGATCGGCATCCAGCTTAGCTTTGGCGCTTTGGTATGCGGCGGCGAAGAAATTGCTGGCGTCGGCCGCGCGGTTGCGGCTTTTTAGTTCGGGGACCATATCAATGGCGATGTCCGGGTCGCTGGGCTTGAGTCGGATCAATTCCGCAATTTCATTATTGACCCCCACCTCATCCTTCCGATTTAGCGCGGCGCGAAGGTAATACCAGTGAACCTCCGCCCAGATTTGATCCTCGGTTACGACCCATGTGCGTCCGTGTCCGTCGTTCATTTGTAGCGTGTTCTTGGTGTCGCCGCCGAGGATGCTCATGGCGGCTTTCTTGGCGTCTCCCGCGGCCTCATAGTCGTCGCGCGCCAGGGCCAAGGCCGAAAGGTTGAAATAGGCGTTGGGTTCGTTGACCTGTTGGTAGGCCGGATCCGAGGGAAGCAACGTTTGCTCATCGCCGGGAGGCATGGCTAGAAAGGCGTTAAATTCCGCCTCGGCTTCGGGAATCCAACGCATGTTCACCAGAAATTCGCCTGTTTCAAAACGTCCCACGCGCGACAGGGCATTGGCGTCAAATGCGGCCTTGCGCGCTGCCGCGGCCAGGTCCGGCTGGTTCAGACGCTGTTCAATCCGGGCCATCGCGTATTGCAGTTTAGCAGTCTGAATGAAATCCGCTGCCAGCTTTTGATCTCCGTCATATCCCGCCAGCGGTCCGTGATCAGCGTGAAGGGCGAAGAGGCGCGAGAGAGGCAGAGGCACGCTCTGCCGGTCGACCGGCGCGCCGCGCTTGATCTCCCGGCGCAGCAGTTGGGCGGCATCGTCGTAATGCTGATCGGCCTCGTCGGCATCCACCAGTGTATTGACCAGGAAATCCACCTCGCCCTTGTCATCACTGGGCGATTTCATCTCCGTCGCCACCGCCTGACCGAATAGAGCCTCCCACTGCTTGGCCCCGGTTTCCATCCAGGCCATCCCGTACAGCGCCGCCAGCGCCGGATCATCGGCGGGCGGATCGGTGCGGCGGAATTTGCTCAGCTTCGCCGTATCGTCGGGCACGGTCCGCAAATCATGGAAAATCTGCCACCGGACCGAATTGCTCGGGTCCTCGTAGATCAAGCGGGCCAACGCATCAAATCCGTCTCCATGTTCGAGGTTGGCCAGCGCCTCCACAGCGTTCTTGCGATGGTCTT
>JBEKYH010000119.1:0-11666 GCA_049511115.1 Tepidisphaeraceae bacterium
CTTGCCGCTTATCAGCCGATACAAACGCCCACCCGTTCAGCGACGCGTTGTTGGAAGTAAACGCTGGTCGTTCACCATAAGTCGGCATCCCCAGCCGTACTGAAGCCACGAACAACGGTTGTTTCTCAGGATATTCGGCGGCCCGAGTTATTTGCAGCGATTCCAATTCTTCAGGCGACGCTTCAGGCCCCCGAAACTGGATGTCAATGATGGCCTCGGAAATGGGAGCGTGTTCGTAATGGCTCACAGCGGTGTTATCGGTCGAGCTCAGGGCTGACACAATACCTTGCATCTCGATTCATCCTACGTAAAGGCGCTCGAATTGTGATCCGCGCCAAGCCATTATCCTTAAACTTATCATACCACCGCGCATCCGCATTTGATTCATTCTCCCCCATCCGGCATCATCCCCCTCATGCCCGGCCGCTTCTACATCACGACGCCGATCTATTACCCCAATGCCGAGCCGCATCTGGGAACGGTTTACGCCACCATCGCCACCGACGCGATCGCGCGCTATCACCGCATGATGGGCGAGGATACGTTCTTCCTCACCGGCACCGACGAGCACGGCATCAAAATGGTCAAGACGGCCGCGGCCGATGGGCTGGAGCCTAACCAGTTGGCCGACCGGATCGTGGCGATTTTCCAGCAGGTCTGGAAGGAACTGGATATCTCCAACGACGATTTCATCCGCACCACCTCCGACCGGCATAAGGCCACGGTGAGCGAGATCGTGCGCCGTTTGACGGCATCGGACGACATTTACCTGGGCAGCTACGCCGGCTGGTACGACGAGGGGCAGGAGGAATTCGTCACCGAAACCGAAGCCAAGGCGGCGGAGTACAAGTCCATCATTAGCGGCAAACCGCTCACGCGCTATTCCGAGCCGAGCTATTTCTTCCGGCTCACCAAATACGCTGCCCGCGTGCAGGAATTTATCGAGAGCCACCCCGACTTCATCCGCCCCGAATCGCGCCGGAACGAAGTTCTCAGCAAGCTCAGGGCCGGCGTGGAGGATTTATCCATCAGCCGGGCGACGCTGAAATGGGGCATCCCGCTGCCGCATGACCCAACGCACGTGGTTTATGTCTGGATCGACGCATTGAGCAATTACATCTCGGCATTGGGGTATGCGTCGAGTGACGAATCAAAGTTCAAGAAGTATTGGCCGGCGGATGTCCATGTGATCGGCAAGGAAATCAGTTGGTTTCACTGCGTCTATTGGCCGGCGATGCTGTTTGCCCTGGGCCTGGAACTGCCCAGGCAGGTCTTCGCCCACGGCTGGTGGACCAGTGGCGGGCGAAAAATGAGCAAGTCGCTGGGAAATTTCATCGACCTGGAGAAGATTCGCGCCATCGTGAAGGATTATTCCCTCGATGCCCTGCGCTATTATTTATTGCGGGCGGCGCCGTTTGGCAGCGACATGGATTTCAGCGACGAAGATTTCCTCAAGGCGTTTAACGAGTTGGGAAACGTCCTGGGCAATTGCCTCAACCGGACGATCAAAATGATCGGCCGATATCATGGCGGTAATTTGCCGGCGCCGGCGCAACTGGAGCAGATCGACGTGGATTTGAACGCTAAGGCCGCCGCGCTGCCACAGCAGTTGGCCCACGCCTATCAGCAACTTGATTTGCAGCAATGCTGTTTGTTGCCGCTGGAACTGGCCCGGGCAACAAACGGCTATATCGAGGCCACCGAGCCGTTCAAACTGGCCAAAGACCCCGCCTCATCTGGACGACTGGCGACGGTTCTATTCACCGCCGCCCAAGCCATTCGCCAGGCCCTGATCGGCATCCTTCCCATCCTGCCGCACAAGGCCGCTGACGGGCTGGGACAGATCGGCACGGACATTAAAGGTCACACCCTCGCCCAACTATTTGCTACGCCACTTCTTCCCGGAACCAGCCTCGGTCAGGCGCAACCGCTGTTCCCCAAGCTGGAAGGGGCCGATAGATAGAGTCGAGCGGCCAGATAAATTTAGCATTTAGAGGGAAATGTGCCGGGTCCGATTGATATAATGTCTTAAGGTTTTACCACGGACAGCTTATGGGACGGCGGAAACAGAATCTGCGAAAATCGCGGCTGGGGTCGATCACGCTGGCGGCGGCCATGGTTTTGGGGGCCTTCGCGCTCCCGTGCCGCGCCCAGGAACCCATTACCAATGACGGCCACGCCCTGGACGCCAACAATCGCATTGGCAGCGGCGGTTATAACGGCACGAGCAAGACCAGCGGGTATTCTTCGCCCGGCGCGGTGCAAGCGAGGGTTACCTCCAACGATATCTTCTACAACAACGTCTCGGGCCTGGGGGGTTTCAACGGCCCCGTTCCGGCTCGGGACCCGTATGCCTTCCAGGGCGGCACGCCGTTCCTTCCTTCACAGGTTTTGCAGCAGCAATCAGGCGTGAGTTCGCCAACGGCTCCGCCAACCTATAACGTCCCCCAGCCTTACTACAACGCCGATACGCATCCATTCGCCCCCCCCGGGTTTAGCGGCCCGGCTTTGGGGAGTGGGGCCCTCTCGCCCGTGACGCCCAATATCCAGCAGCCTCAGGATTACCGGCTCAACGGCAGCCTCGACGTTCCGACCGTCGGCCTGCCGCGTGCGGGAACCGTCGTGGGGCCAGGACAGGTCGATCCGACGGCAATCATGGCGCCGTCGTTTTTGAGTGCCACGCCCCTTTTCGGCGCGAAGTTTCTTGCTCCCACAATCAGCGCGGGGCAGTCCTTAAGCACCAACGTCAATTCCAGCATGACCAACTCGGTCATCACCAACAGCCTGACCGCGGGCCTTAGCCCCTCGGATATTGCCCGCCTGCGCGGAGAGTTAACCGAGACTCAGGAGGCGGAGGCGAATGCGAATTCGGCTGCGACTGGAGACCAGTCTGTCGGGGCGTCGCCATCGCCCGGGGCTGTTCCCAACACGGCCAGCGCGAACGGCCAGATTTTGCCTCCAATCGTGCAAAATACGCAGCTTTCCACCGGTTTGATTTCCACGAACCCCGGCGATGCTGCAACCGGCCAGTCCGTGAGGAATACGCTGTCCCCCCTGCCGGCCGAGGAGGAGCAAAGTCCGCAATATGCCAAGTTGCGAGCGCAGCTCGATCAATACAACGCCGCCCATCCCAAGACCGACGAGGAGGCCAATCGCCTGTTCCAGCAGGCGCTTCGTGCCCGCCGCCAATACGAACAAAGCCTGAGCAAGACCGGCGGGCCGACGACTTTGCCGACTTCGGACACGAATACTCAGAGTTCGACGACCGGCAACCCCGGCCCGAATCAGCTTGCAACGCCGATCGCGCCCCCGTTGCCCCCGCCCGCGCCGGTGGAGATTGGTTCGATTGGGGCGAGCATTCGTTCGCAGGGCCTCAGCCAGCTCGTGCAGCAGGGCGAAGACCTGGCCCGTCATCAGAAGTTCAAGGACGCCATCACCAAATTCCTCGACGCCCGTCAGGTGGCGCCGAACAACATGCTGATTGCGATTGACCTGGCCAACGCCGAACTGGGGGCTGGATTCTACGAACAGGCCAGCCAGTACCTGCATGACGCGTTTTCCGTTGATCCCGCATTGCTCATGGGCAAGTATGACCTGACGCAAGTGCTGGGACCAGATCGGCTGCAAATCCTCATCGCCGATTTGAAGCACGTCGCGACCACCACCGACAGCCCCACACCGGTTTTCCTATTGGGTTATCTATCCTACAACACCGGAGAAGCTGCCAAGGCAGTTGAGTACCTGAAACTGGCCGAGTCACGCTCAGGCGGCGCAGACACCGTGATCGACTCACTGCGCCAGCATTGGGCGCTGCCGCAAGCCGGCGCGGCTGCGACGACGCGGCCGATGCCGTGAGTGCGAATGGTGTATTTCGACTGAACTATCGCCCTCGCTCGCACAAGCGAGTGCCGGCGCGCCGTCATCGAACACATCGCCTTCCCACACCATGCCATCCCCCGACGTGATTCTCTTTTACGATGGAACCTGCGGCTTTTGCTCCCGATCGGTGCAATTCATCCTCCGCCACGAGGGGTCCAACCATTCCCTTCATTTCGCCGCGCTGCAAGGCCCCACCGCGGCCGCGCTGCGCCAGAGGCATCCAGAGCTTGCCAGTTTGGACAGCATGGTCTGGTACGAACCGGCCAGCTCCAATCACCGGGAACTCCTGTTCGTTCGCTCCGCCGCCGGCATCGCCGCGATGGCCTACCTGGGGCGAGCGTGGTGCCTTCTGGCCCTCATTGTCTGGGCCGTCCCGCGCCCGATTCGAGACGCCGTTTATGACGCCGTCGCGCGAAACCGCCATCGGCTCAGCCCCGGCAATTGCCTCGTTCCGTCGCCCCAGCATCGATCTCGCTTCATCGATTGACCGGCGTGGTTTAACATATCAATAGGATCGCGGGCGCGCCGATCGCCCGCGCGCGAAATCAAAAAGGCCCAAGGCATAGCCATGGCTTACAGCAACACCTTGAGCGAGACCGCCAATCAGGCGGAGACAGCCGCGCCGGCGCGCGCGCAAGGTGCATTCGCACGCGCGATGGAACCGCTTTCAACGATCGCGCGCAATATGTTCGCCCTGGACTACCGCTCGCTAGCGCTTTTGCGCATCGCCATGGGCCTTTGCCTCCTCTGGGTCGTGTACATCAGCGCCTGCGAAATGCGGGCCTTCTATACCGATGAGGGCGTCTTGCCGCGCTCGGCGGTTTTTGAGAATGCCGACCAGTTCATCGGATTCTCCCTCCACTTCGCAAATGGCAGCGTGCCTTATATTGCAACGCTTTTTGGCATTCAGTTCGTCCTCGCCTTCATGCTCGTCGTCGGATATCGCACGCGCCTGGCCATCATTGGATCGTACATTCTGCTTTTGTCCATGCAGGACCGTCAGCCGGTATTACTCTACGGAGCCGATGGAGCGCTGCGCCTGGGGCTTTTCTGGATGATGTTTTTGCCGCTGGCGGAGCGCTTCTCCCTCGATCGTCTGGCCGGCAGAGCGCGAGCCGACACGAGCCGCTGCTACCTCGGCGTCGCCGGATTGGCATTCATCCTTCAGGTTTGCATTATTTACACCTTTGGCGCGCTGATGAAGTCGGGGCCAACCTGGCATGTGGATCACACGGCCGTCGCCTATGCCCTGGCGACCGATGCATACTCGCGCCCCCTGGGTCATTGGCTTGGCCAGTTTCACGGATTTGACCGCTTCCTCACGGTTGCCACGCTTTTTTTTGAATTGTACGGACCGGCCCTCTTCATCCTGCCGCTCTGGAGCAAATGGGGACGCCTGCTGGGAATCGCCCTCTTCGCCGGTCTGCAGATCGGTTTTGGCTTGTGCATGACCATGGGCCATTTCGGACCGGTAATGATTGCGCTCACGCTCGTCTTCCTGCCCGCGTTTTTCTGGGAACGCATCGCCGAACCGCTGGGGCGAAAGTTGGCGCAGAAGTTTCATGCGATCGCGGCAATTGCTTCGACGCCCCTGGGCGCGCCCTGGCGGCACTGGATTGCCAGGGAGCGGTCACACAGCATCCTGAATTTTCCTTTGCCCCCCTCGCGCAGAATTCGCGCCGCGCGCATTACATTGGATATTGTGCGGGATGCCGCAGTGCTGGGACTGTTGGCCATCACCGTGCTTTGGAATCTGGGCCACCTCCGCGATCAGCCCTGGCGGCTCACTCCCGCGCTGACCACGCTGGGCCGCGCGACTGGGATCAGCCAGATGTGGGACATGTTCGCCCCCGACCCCAACACCACCGATGGCTGGTTCGTCGTCGCCGGAACCTTGCACAACGGCCAGACCGTTGATCTCATGACCGGCGCGAGTCCCGTCTCCTATGACCGGCCCGCGTCGGTGGCGGGCACATTTAAGAGCACGCTCTGGATGTCCTACTTGTCGTCCTTCTGGACCCCCGGCGCTTCCAGCCCCGATCTGTTCACCACTTACTTAGGGAAGACATGGAACGAACACCATTCCGGCGGCGAACGCATCGATACAATCGAATTCAGCGCCATGGTCGAGACGGTTACACTGGAACCAGATAAGCCACCGGCACGAAAAGAATTGATCTGGGTGCAGGCGTTTTGAGCGGCACAATCTAATCACGGCACAATCTAATCACTTCTTCGCGCTCGGGTCGCCCGTCGGCGGCGGGGCCTGGTCGCTCGCCGCCGGAGGACCCAGCAGTTCCGTGAGAATCGGCTTGAGTCCGTCGGCCCAGACTTGATACCCCTTCAGGGCCGGGTGCAGCTTGTCCGAATTCATCATGCCGTCGAATAATTTGCCGTCCTTGTCGGCGAGCTTGTCATTCACGTTTAGAAAGCGAATCTTCTTTCCATCGGCATACCCCGCTATTACTTCATTGATTCGATTGATGGCGGGGATGACCGCCATGTTGTCATTCCGCGGAAAGATGGCGGTAAGAATGATCGTCGCATCGGGCGCTTTCTTTTGGCACAGTCCAACAATCGCCTTGATTCCCCGGGCAATTTCGTCGGCCTTGGCGTCGCTGACCGGCCGGTTGCTCACG
This sequence comes from Tepidisphaeraceae bacterium, assembly GCA_049511115.1. Classification (GTDB taxonomy): domain Bacteria; phylum Planctomycetota; class Phycisphaerae; order Tepidisphaerales; family Tepidisphaeraceae; genus JBEKYH01. The sequence goes on from JBEKYH010000119.1 coordinate 6,519, forward strand.
TTGTTCGTGCCGGCGAGGATAACGATGACTTTGGGATTCACGCCGTCGAGTTCGCCGTTCTCAAGCCGCCACAAAATATTCTGGACGGTATCCCCTCCCCAACCGAAATCCGCGGCGTTGTAGCCAAAGAAGTTTTGCTTCCAATTGGCCAGGAATTGCGGGTAATCGGTCGCACCCCACCGGCGCGTGATGGAGTCGCCCTCAAAGTAAACGTCGATGTGCCCCTGCTTGGCTTTTTGCAGAAGCTGTTGATGCGCCAATTGAGAATTCGCGTCGAGGCGCGGCGACGGCTGATCCGCCGGAACAGGGGCGGGAATTTGCGCCCGGCAATAGGTGGCGCAGAAAAGTGCGGCGACAAATCCAATCGCCAATTGCTTCAGGCAATTCATCGCTTCTCCAAATGCAACTTCAATTCGCGGGTTGCGTAGCCGGGATCGCCGGCGCCTTGATGTAGTTCCCCACCCAATTAAAAAACGCGGGGAAATTCGGTACGTCCGTGTGCCCGCCGGAATGCTGCCGCCAGGCAAGCTGGCCGCCGATCAATTGCCCGACCGGCGGCATCGGATCGTGCAGAAAATCGCCCGGCGTACCCAGGCCCTTTGCGCCCAGCAGTTCGTACACGGGTCCCGCGAGGACCGCCGCCATAAAGCTGCCGTGCGCATCCACCCATTTAGGATCGCCCGCCGATTCCACGCCATAGCTGATGAAGCACGGCCGCGGCGCGCACAGCGCGATCAGCTCGTGCGAATCCACCGGCAAATCCGAAGCATTCTTCGCCCCGAACGTCGCGTCGGCGGCGCCATACTTGATGAAATTCCCCGCCATCCAGTAATACTCACCGCCGGTGAGGTTCTCGACCGCTTCGCCAAAATCATGGCGATGCAGCTTGACGCCGCCTTCGCCCGACGACGCGACAAACGCCACCGCCACGCGCGGCTCAAAGGCTTCACTGACAATCGCCGCCTTCCCATAACGTGAAACGCCTTCAACGCCGACCTTCGTGGCATCGACCTTGGAATCGGGATTGGCCTGGAAGTAATCGATAAGCCGGCTGACTCCCCACTGCCATGCCCGCAGCGCGCCCCAATCATCCGGCTTGCGCGGCTGTCCCTTATTGACCAATCCGATGATCCCCTGACGCAGCGCATTGCCTCCCGCGTCGGCCTGAACGCTGCCAGGATCGAGATTCCCGTAACCCCAGCCGTGCGCGATCGCCTGCTGCGTCCAGGGCGCGGCTCCACCCCCGCGCGCGCGGCCGGGAGCGGCTGGGCCGCCTGGCGCGCGACCCGGCGCGGCTGCCGGCCCGCGGCGGCCGCCGCCAAACCCGCCGCCAAAGCTGCCGCCGAACTGAATGAGAATCGGCACGGGACCCACCACGTCCGTGGGAACGGTGAAGCTGGCCCGAATGGTCACGGTAATCTGCGGGTAATCGCTGGTATCGACGTGCCCCTCAAGTCGTTTGGTCACCACAGGAACGCCGCCGCTCGTACCCGGCGTGCTGCTGATCACCGTCCACGTCACGCTCGGCGTGCCAGCGGGAATCCGCCCGTACACTTCCCGCTCAAAGTCCTCGAGTATCTCCGCGCGCCGCGCCGGCCACTGCGCGGCCGTCGTCACCTTCGTGCCATCTTTCATCGTCAGCGCATCCGGCAGCGTGCTCATCCAGTCATCTGCCGTCGCCTCGTCAAAGCCCTTGCCCGTCTGTGTGCTGCCATTCTTCCCCGGCCGCAGCGCCTTGATGCCAAGCTGGTCCATCATGTTTTGATGGTCGTCGTACGCGGCGGGAGCTTTCGGCACATCCTGCCCGCGCGACATTTCATGTGGCGCAACCGCGGCAATGGCGATTGTGAGCAGCCATCGAATTCCCGAACGAGACAGAGAAGCCGAGACTTTAGGTTTGACCACGCGGACCTCCTTCGCCATCAGCGACGTGCAGGCGCAAATGGTAACCAGGTGGGTCATTGATAGGTAGAGTCAAAGCCCTCTTTCTTGCGATTTGTGCGGGAAATCACCGATTCTGACTTAAGATCTCTCATGCCTCTATCCACGCGTGGCCCACCCACGGAACGTCTATGTCCGTATCAAGCCGCAAACGGAGAATCAATTGGGCGGCGTGATGCTGGATGTGGCGGATGTTATAGACGTGAAGCTCCGCACGCGAGCACTTGCGCCGGCGAAACCCCGACGGCCCGGCGAGCGCGTCGGCCGATTCCCCTGCGATGACCTCCTGCGCCTTGCGGCGAACATTCTGGAGATAGCTCAGGATAAAAGGCTTCTCGTACAACTGCACCTGTTGTCGATCTTCCAACTCTTCGTAATCCCCAAAGTCGGCCTTGTGCTCGATGTGAAACGCCTGCCGTTTTAATGCGGCGACATCGTCACTGGGCTGAAGGTAGATGTCCGCGAAGAACACCGCGTGAAAAGCGGCCTGGCAAAACTTCCACGCCGCGACGCGCTCGTTCCAGCTCGATTCGGGGCAGCGCACCACGGCGAGATTGAGCGTACAGAGCGAGGCTTCGTATTGGTGGGCGAGTAGTTCCGCCAGAGTGTCGCGCATAATGGCCTAAACGTTTTCTCGGCGTCTCTGTGTCTCGGCGTTCATCCCTTCCGCCTCCCCCTACCCCTGCGACAAATGCAAAAACTCCCGAATCTGCTGATCCCAGATTTTCCCCGCCTTGGGATCATCCAGCGGCAGGCGAAGCTCATTGATCACTTTGGTCCCCATGGCAATCGCGTCGCGCCAGCAGTTGGCGCAGATGTTCTCAAAAATCTCCTTCCCGAATTCCCCGCGCATGGGCGGCTTGGGAAGCTTCGGCCGCGTCAGGCCGCAGCGCTTGCAGATGACCTCTCCCTCGCCCGCGGCCGGCAGCGGGCGCTCGGCCGCTTCTTCGACCGGCACGGGCGCGCCCAGTTCCTTGAGCATCTCGATCATCTCGCGCTTGGGCAGCGTTTCGCCGCGCGCGGTCGCGATCTTGACGCCTCGCGTAAGGCGCTCGATGGCCTGCTCATGGTGGTTGAGTTTCACCAGCGCCTGGGCCAGCAACTGATAGGCGCGCCCCATGTTGGCATTAAGCTCCACCACGCGGCTGAGACTGTCGGCGGCCTCCTGGTAACGTCCGGCGTCGAGGAGGGCGCGGCCGAGGGAAAAATGCCCCAGCTCATTGGTCGGGTCGGCCTCGGCCATTTTCTGGAAACGCTCAATCACGCCCGGCTCTGCCATCGGTAGCTCCAATCCAAACGGGTGCAACTCTTCCCCGCGGCGACCCCGTCCTCTTACCCCCTCGCCCTGTATTCAGGGAGAGGGTTGGGGTGAGGGTTCTTCACAGGTCGCCACAGTCCAGCGCCACACCCAATCCAAAGGCCGGAAAAATGCGGCGTTAACACCGCATTTTCCGGCCGCTTTTCCCGCATCAAAACTTGTCTCTGCACGATCCTGAATTATAGGCCGCGTCCGTCGGCGGCCTGCATGCGGACCGAATCATAGAACCCGACAATCATGTACAAGCCCTTTAGCTCCTCGTCGATGTCGGCCCGGCGTCGCTCCAGCTCGCGGATTTTCTGCCGGTAAGGCTCAACCTGCCGGTCGATGGTCCGATCCATCTCGGTGCGGGCTTTTTCCAGAATGTCACGCGGCACCTGGCCCCCGCCAACGAGTTCCTCGGCGATCTTGGTGGATTCGTGCCGAACCGGCACGGGTAATTTTGCTACAGCCATAATGGCTCCTTTCTTTGCGGCCTCCGGCCGCTGCTATGCTGGAAACTAGCGATTATCGGACGATACGGCAAGCGGCGTGTCGGCGGAGTTCAGTTGGGATCGTCGGGTTTGCGACAACAATATCGCGGATGAGCAAATCGGACTCTCGGGCAGCCGGTGATCGAAACGCGGAGATCAATGCAGGAATGCCAGGGAACGATTCGAGAACTTCGCTTGCCAAGGGGGCTATGTGCTCGTCACCGCGCCGAATTGCACGCACCCCAAATACCGCCACCATGCGCCGCCAGCTATGATTGCCCCCCGCCGGACCGGCCCCCGACCCGGTGGCTTATGCCAATCCAAGCACAGAACAATCGCCTTCGCGGCCTGGACGGCCTGCGCGCCTTGGCCGTCATGGGAGTCATCTTCCTGCACCTCTATTCCGGCGGCTCCTTGCCGCGCACCCCCTTCTGGGCCGCCGTTTCCCAGCACGGCGGCGACGGCGTCACCATCTTCTTCGTCCTCTCCGGCTTTCTCATCACCTGGCTCCTGCTGGCCGAGGAGGAAAAAACCGGCGGCCTTCATATTCCGGCCTTTTACACGCGCCGGTTTCTTCGCATCGTTCCGCCCGCGCTGGCGTATCTGCTTTTCGTGCGCCTGCTCGCTGCGGTCGGCATTCTCCACGCCTCCTGGGGCGACGTGTTCCAAGCCCTGTTTTTCGTGAGAAACATCTTCACCCAGGGCCCCCAGGAGACGCTCCACTATTGGTCGCTCGCCGTCGAGGAACAGTTTTATCTTCTCTGGCCCCTGATGCTCCTATTGATGCGGCCGCGCCTGCGCCTGCCGCTGACGCTGCTGCTGGTCGTGTTCGCTCCCTTTTGGCGCATGGATGTACTTGGCGGCACTCCGCTGGGACCCGTCTCGTTGTGGCGCACCGACATCGTCTACGACAGCCTCATGACCGGATGCCTGCTGGCCCTGCTCCGCCGGAGCCGGCTCGTGGGCAAGCTGATGGACGGGAAAATCCTGGGAAGCCCGGCCATATTGCTCGCCAGTGCCGCCGCCTTCTGGATCACTCTGCTCCCCTGGGCGCCAACGCAAATGGGTTTGTCATTTGCCCCCTCGATCTTTAACGTCGGCATCGCCCTGGCGATCAACTACGTCGTCCAGGGAAAGCAAACACCCCTCGATTGGCTCTTGAACTGCCCGCCCGTCGTCTGGATTGGCCAGCTTTCCTACAGCCTTTATCTCTGGCAGCAATTCTTCTGTCACAAGGGCGCCGGTGGCATCTTCTGGGTGCGCGCCTTCCCGCAGAATCTCCTGTTTTCCTTAGCGTGCGCTGCCCTGAGCTTTTATCTGATCGAGCGCCCCGCCGCGGCACTTCGCCGCCGCATGGAATGGGTCAAGACCAAACCCCCGCCCCAGGGAATTTAATTCGCGGCCCGGCTATCCCCG
>JBEKYH010000120.1:0-11631 GCA_049511115.1 Tepidisphaeraceae bacterium
TAAACTATCGAACATCACCAAGCGATTCGAAGCGGGGGAGTCGTATTCGCCGGCCGGGCCGACCCACGCGGCTCTGGAAGATTTCACCCTCGACATTGCCGCCGGCGAATTGTTCTTTCTGCTTGGCCCAAGCGGTTGCGGGAAGACGACGCTTTTGCGCCTCATCGCCGGCCTCCTCGCCCCAACCAGCGGCCAGATTCATTTCAACGACCGGGATGTCACGGCCCTTCCCACCCAGCATCGCAATGCGGTGATGTGCTTTCAGAACTACGCCCTGTGGCCCCATCTGACCGTGCGGCAAAATGTACGCTTTGGCCTGGACGTGCGGCATCTGGGTCGCTCCGAGCGCGACCGGCGGGTGGCCGAAGCGCTGGAAATGGTGCAGTTGGGACAATTGGCCGAGCGCCGCCCGGCCCAGCTTTCCGGCGGACAGCAGCAGCGGGTGGCACTGGCCAGGGCGCTGGCGGTTAAGCCGGCCTGTCTGCTGCTCGATGAGCCGCTCAGCAATCTGGATGCGCAACTGCGCATCGAGATGCGCAGTGAAATTCGCCGCATCTGCAAATCGGCGGGATGCACGACGCTGTATGTCACGCATGACCAGAAAGAGGCCCTCTCCGTCGCGGATCGGCTTGCGGTCCTGAAAGACGGCAGGCTGATTCAGTATGGAACCCCGGCGGAGTTGTACCACCGTCCTCGAACCAGTTTCGCCGCGGCGTTTTTGGGGCAGACCAATCTGATCCGCGGCCAGGTCATCGCACGCGAAGGGCAATTCATCCGCGCGCAAACGGCGCTTGGGCCAATTTGTGCCCAAGCGGGCGCGGTCGAATCCGCCCAATCGGTCATCGTGAGCATCCGGCCCGAGCAAATCCGCGTTGGCACGCCAGAGGGCGGGCGCGCCGAAAAGGTCAATCGCCTGACCGGAAAGTTGACGCAAACGACGTTCCTGGGCGAATCGACCGAATGCGTGATTGAGATCGCCGGACAGTCGCTTCGCTTCACGACAACGCGGCCACCCGCCAGCGCGGGCGGGGACCTGACGGTGGAATTTGCCGCGGAGGATGCGCTGGCGTTGGTTGAATAGGTTTGGCGAATTATGAAGAACCCTCACCCCAACCCTCTCCCTGAGTACATGGAGAGGGAGAGAACGCGGTAGCCATGCGAGCCGGCACGTACATCCTCCTGTTTTTTGTTTTGCTGATGGCGCCATTCCTATTGCAGCGAATGAGCGGAGCGGGGGGTCCGACGGAAGCGGTCAGCGGCGGCGACCGGCTGGTGATCGTTTCGCCTCATAATTCGGACATCCGGCGCGAATACGCGCGGGCGTTTTCGGCGTGGCATCAGGAGCATTACGGAACGCCGGTGACGCTCGAGTTTCGCTCGCTGCTGGGAACCAACAATATCAAGCGGCTGTTGCAGGAGAGCTATGACGCGCTGCGCCTGCCGGATCATTCGCTGCCGGCGGAATCGGTCATCGGGGACAACATCGACATTCAGATCGCCTGGGGCGGCGGCGACAGCTTTTTTAATGGCGACCTCAAGCCGCTGGGGATACTCGCGCCGCTGCACATATCGCCGCAGCAGTTGCTGGAGATTTTCCCGCAGGCCAAGCTGGCGGGCGTAAACCTTTACGATCAGGAGCCGAAGGGTCCGCCGCTGTGGGTGGGAAGCTGCCTTTCCAGTTTCGGCATCATGTACAACCCGGAGTTTTACAGCCGCCTCGATCTGCCGCCGCCGAAAACGTGGAGCGATCTCACCAATCCCAAACTCGCCGGAATGATCTCCCTGGCCGACCCGACGCAAAGCGGTTCGGCCGCGGTCTGTTACATGATGGTGATTCAGCGCGCCATGGCCGACGCGGAGGCGGCGTATCTTCAGGACCATCCGACCGCGCCCAAGACCGACCCCGGCTATCTCGCCGCGCTGGCGAGCGGATTTCATAACGGCATGGGCCAGCTTTTGCTCATCGCGGCCAACGCACGATCGTTCACCGATTCGGCCACGCAGCCCCCCATGGACATTTGCGACGGTCAGGTCGCCGCGGCGACGGCGATTGATTTTTACGCGCATGTGTACATCGAACAGGTTAGTTCCGATCGCGCGGCGTTTGTGACGCCCGCCAACGCGACGGCGATAACACCCGATCCGGTGGCGATTCTCTATGGAACGGTGGGGCGTAAGCGCGAACTGGCGGATCATTTCGTGGAGTTTCTGCTGTCGCGCGAAGGGCAGAGGCTGTGGGTTCTAAAGGCGGGAGCGCCGGGCGGCCCGCGCGACCGGGCGCTGCGACGGCCGCCGATTCGGCGCGATCTTTATTCAGAGGATCAAAGCAACTGGACGGACACGACGAATCCGTTCACGGCGGCCCGCGTTTTCAATATGCGAGGGGAATGGATGGCGCTTTTTACGGACATCCGGCCGATCTGGGCCGCGGCCTGGATCGACAGCCGCGACGATCTGGTGCAGACGTATGCGGACATCCTCGCGGTGCCCGATGAAGGCCGACGCGAGAAACTTTTGGGGGAACTAGCCGATGTTCCGCTGACCATGCAGGACGTGCAGGCCGACAATACGACGCGGAAGCAGAAAGAGGCCGCGGGGAACGCGGATGAATGGAAGGCGCGCAGCCGCCTGGAATGGGCCCAGAAATTCCGGCAGTTTTATCGTGGTCTGGCGGCGCAAGCGGCGGCGGAGGGAAGCGATTGACGACGATAACCGGGCCATTGCGAACGCTGAGGAACCGAGGCGGAGCGACCAGGGAGTCGATGGGCGCGCGCCTTCTGCCGCCATTGCTGTACACGCTCTTTGCCCTCTTCCTGATCTGGCCGCTGTGGCAGGTGGTAAGCGTCGGATTCACCAGCAAGACCGGCGGATTCACGCTGCATTACGTCGAGCTGATTTTTCAGGACCCGGGCCTGGTGCAAGGCCTGATCAACGCCGTCGGCGTCGCGATCGGCGTTACGTTTTTGACAATAGTGATCTCCCTCCCCCTGGCCATTCTGGGCGTTCGGTTTCAATTTCCCGGCAGTCGCCTGCTGAGCGGCCTGTTGCTCGCGCCGCTGATTTTGCCGCCGTTTGTCGGGGCCATCGGATTGCGCCTGGTGCTGGGGCGCCTTGGGCCGCTGACGGTTTTGATGGGGCAGGGGAATGGCCTGGGAATCGACTGGATGGGCCGCCATCGCTTCGCGGGGTTGCTGTTCGTCGAGGCGCTGCATCTTTATCCGGTCATGCTCCTCAATGTGCAGGCGGCGCTGGCGAACATCGACCCCGCCCTGCAGCAGGCGGCGGCGAATCTAGGGGCCAAACCGTGGACGATTTTTCGGCGCGTGACGCTGCCGCTCATCCGGCCGGGTTTATTTGCCGGGATCACGCTCACGTTAATCTGGAGTTTCACCGAGCTCGGCACGCCGCTGGTATTTCAGGTGTACACGATTACGCCGGTGCAGATTTACGATCTCATTACCGATGTGGCGGACAATCCGCTGCCGTATGCCCTGGTGGTGGTGACGTTTGCCGTGTCGGCCGGCTTGTACGTCGTCGGCAAGGTTTTATTGGGCCGGTCAATCGACGCGGCCACCGGAAAGGCGACCGTCGCGATAGCGCCGCAGAAATTGCACGGCTGGCGCGCCATCGCGGCGGCATCGCCGTTTGTGGTCGTTTTCCTTCTGGCCATTTTGCCGCATCTGGCGGTGATTTTGACCAGTCTCAGCGTAGCCGGGCAGTGGTATCGGTCGCTGCTTCCGCGGCACTTTACGCTCAGCCATTACCATGACGCGCTGACCGATGATCTGGCTCTGCCCAGCGTATTGAACTCGATCCGCTATTCGGCGGCGGCGACGGTCGGGGCCGTGGTGGTCGGTCTGGCGGCGGCGATCGTCATCGTTCGCTCCAGCCACCGCACGCGCTGGCTCATTGACGCACTGGCCATGTTGCCCCTGGCGATCCCCGGTCTGGTGCTGGCGTTTGGTTACCTGGCCATCAGCATCTGGCTCAAGCACCGGTTTGGCGCTCGCCTGCCGCTGTGGCTGGATGTGCAGGAGAATCCGGCGGTGTTGCTGATCATCGCCTACGGAGCGCGGCGGCTGCCGTATGTCGTGCGGTCGGCGGTCGCCGGCTTGCAGCAGTGCCCGCGCGATCTGGAACTGGCGGCGGCGAATCTGGGCGCGCCATCGGCAACCGTCCTGTCGCGCATCACGCTTCCGCTCATTACCGCGAATATTATTGCCGGGGCGTTGTTGGCGTTTGCGTTTACGATGCTGGAGGTCAGCGACTCGCTCATCTTGGCGCAGAAGGAAGGGTATTTCCCGATCACCAAGGCGATCGTCGAATTGTCCCAGCGCCTCGGCGACGGCCTCTATATCGCCAGCGCGCTGGGCGTGTGGGCCATGCTGCTGTTAGCGCTGACGCTGATGGCGGCGAATGCGCTGCTTGGAAAACGCCTCGGCGCTGCGTTCCGGATATGAAAGACGAGACGAACCGCCAAGACTCCAAGACGCCAAGGTCAGAAAGAGGTCCAATCAAGTCGGACGCGGTAACCAACCCAGTCGTTTATCGCTATGGTCCTTGGGTATATTTGTGAGTATGAAAACAGAACCGAATGAGGATTTGGATCGGATAGCCCATGAGGTGATCGGGGCCGCCATCGAGGTTCATCGAATCCTGGGTCCAGGATTTCTAGAATCCGTATATGAGTCAGCCCTTTGTGTTGAACTTGGGCTTCGGGCGATTCCGTTTCAGCGGCAGTTGCCGATACCGCTATTCTACAAGGGGATTGCTGTCGGCCAGGGGAGGCTCGACCTGTTGGTGGCCGGAAAGCTAATCATTGAAATCAAATCCGTAGAGGCGTTTTCCCCCATTCACAAGGCACAGGCAATTTCTTATTTGAAGGCCACGGGACACCAGCTTGCATTGTTAATCAACTTCCACGCCGCGGTACTCAAGGATGGAATTAAGAGAGTTATTCATTGACAGAATTCTCTTTCTGACCTTGGCGTCTTGGAGTCTTGGCGGTTTGATTTGATTTGGCGCAGCCGCTCCGATAGGTTGTTGGGCTTGGAAGGACCATGTCATTGAGCTGCCGGAAAACTTCGTCCCTTGCACTAGCGCTGGTCCTGTTGTCGGGAGGCGGCTGCGCCAGCGTCAACAGCTTTTACAATCGCGTCGTGGGCAACACCGAGACGCAGACAGTGAGCCCGCAGCAGTTTGAGCAGGCGCCCCCGACGGCGGGACCGAGTCCGAGCGTTACGCAGCAGCCGGCGGTTGCCGACGAGGGCAATCCGCGCGAGCGCGCGCAGGCGGGGTTCCAGCCGGTGCTGCCGCCATTGCCGGCGACGCCGACGCCCAGCAGCGATCAGCCGGCGGGGCTGGATTTGAATTTGCTGAACACGACGCAGCCTTCGGTTGTCGCCAGCACCCAGCCGTCAGGGCTGAGCGGCGCGGCGCCGACCACTTTGCCGACGGTTGCGGCAGCGCCAACTGATACAGCGCCGAGCCTGGCGACGGGTCAGTACATGCCGCTGGGCGGCGTCATCGCCGAGGTCAACGGCACGCCGATTTACGTGAACAAGGTGTTGCAGATGGTCTGGCCGTCACTGCGCAACGACGCCAAACTATATGACGCGGAGCAATTTGCCGAAGACGCGAAAAACCTCATTGAACGCGAGGTGGTGGTAGAGGCCACGGATGAGAAATTTTTCGCCGCGGCCGAACGAAGCCTTGATGACAGCGACAAGAAACTGGTGACCGCCATCACCGCGCACTGGCGCCAGGACCAGATCACGCAGGCCGGCGGCAGCATCGAGGTCGCGCGGCGGGTCGCGGCGTCCAACGGGGATAATTTCGATCAGCTTGTGCAGGACAAATACCGCTACTACATGAGTCTTCTGTATCGGCAGCGAAAATTCACTCCGCTGCTTGCTCCGACGGCGCAGGAAATGAGGCAGTATTACGAGCAACATATGGATCACTTCAGCACGGCCGCCCTGGCGGTGATCGATGTGCTGGGAATTGATCCGAGCAAATTGCAGACGGGGACGGAGCAGCAGGACAAGCAGCTTGCCTTTGACCGGGCCAAGCAGGCGCATGACCGCGCCGCGGCCGGCGAGAGCTTCGCCACGTTGTTCAAGGAGTTTAACAACGACCCGGGCATCGACGTCCTGAGTCACGGCACCGGCAATCTTGGCTCGCTACGGCGCGGGTCGCTCAACATCAAGGAAATTGAGGACGCCGTCTGGAACCTGGAGCCGGGCCATGTGACTGACGTCCTCGATATCGGCGGGGTGCTTTATCTGGGGAAACTGGAAAGCCGTACCGAGGGCGTCGTGCAGCCGTTTGAATCGGAAGACGTGCAGAACACAATCCGCGACACCATCGAGAGGGAGCGCTTCACCAAACTGACGGATATCGAAAGCGCTCGTCTGGACCAGCAGTCGATCACCAGCGTGGACGAGCAGATGGTCGATACGGCCGTGGACATGGCGGTGCAGAATTACAAGTTCTGGAATTCGGAAAACGGGGCGCCTGCCACCACGGCGCCGTCGGCTTCGGTTCAATAAACGCAGGCAAAAGTGCGCCCAATCACAGCCGCTCGGGTTTCATCGCGCGGACGATCTGCTCGGCCACTTCAACGGCGGCGAGGCCTTCCTCGGCGCTGACGGCGGCAGCGCCGTCTCCGGTCACGGAATCGACGAAGGAATCGAGTTGCGCCCGCAGCGGCTCGACATCATCGATGGCCAATTCTTCGATCTGAACCAGGTCCGCGAAATCAAGCTGCGACAGGTCGGTGATTTCGCCGGCGCGGATTTTACCGACTGCCTCGCGGATGGCGGATAGATTGTCGCCGCGGTGGGCGACCATGGCGTATTTCTTCTGATAATCCAGGGACACATAGGCATCGGCGCTGAAGACGCGCAGCTTGCGCTCGGTTTTAAGGGCCAGGCGGCTGGCCGTCAGGTTGGCGACGCAGCCGTTGGCGAAGGTGAGGCGGGCGTTGCAGACATCCTCGGGCGGCGGGCCTTCTCCGGGGCGATTTCCTTCGCCGATCACGGCGACGCCGACGGCATCGACGCGGCTGACCGGACTGGCGGCCAGGCGCAGGACGATATCGATGTCGTGGATCATCATGTCCAGGACAACGCCGACGTCGATGCTCCGGAACGTAAGCGGGCTGACACGGATCACTTCGATAAATCGCGGGCGCATGTGCAGGCGGTCCATGGCGCGAATGGCCGGATTGAACCTTTCAATGTGGCCGACCTGAACGCAAACGCCGTGATGGCGGGCCATGTCAACGATCTTCCGCGCTGAAATAGCGTCGGGAGCGAGCGGCTTTTCGATCAGACAGGCGACCTTGCGCTCGATGCATTGCTGGGCGATTTCCAGGTGATGCACGGTCGGCACGGCGATCAGCACGGCGCGGACTTTTTCGAGTAACGCGCCAATATCGTCAAAGGCCACCGTGCCATGCTGCTGGGAGATGGCCAGGGCGGTGGGGCGGGAGACATCGTAGAGGCCGACGAGCTTGACGCGCGGCATCTGCGAGCAGACGCGGGCGTGCAGGCGTCCCATCCGGCCGCAGCCGATGACGCCGATGGGGAGGGGATCTTGGGCATTTGGCATGGGGGGAATTGTAATGGATTGGCGGGGAGATTGAAGGAATTGCTGGCAGGGGAAAGATAGGGGTCGGCGGGGTGTCGGCGCGGGGCGAAAAGCCCCCTCCCCGGCCCTCCCCCGGACGTACCGGGGGCGGGGGTCAGAGGGAGGCGACAAGGCCCGTTTGAGGTTCGGGAGCTGTTTGCAACAGGGTGGAAAAAGAACCCGCACCCTGACCCCCCCGGCCCTCTCCCTGCGTACATGGAGAGGGGGGAAGAGGCAGGGAAGAGGAAGGGAGTAAGAGGTGCGCGCGGCTCGCTACTGGGCGCTCGCGGCCGGGGCGGCTTTGTCGTCCAGTTCCAGGCGCACGCAATCATAAATGACGCCGGCGGTCGGGCCGCCGGCGGGGACGGTCAAGGTGATGGAATTCGTGCCGGCCTTGAGGAGAGAGGCGTCGAACGGGAAATCGCGCTCGTACCAAAGCCCCTGGATGCCGTTGCGGCCGATGGATGAATCGGTGGGCAGATTGGAAAGCTTGCCGGTCGGCTGGTCGTTCACGGCGATGTCAATTTCGCGCGTGTTGCAGGTCGCGATTCCCAGGCGCAGCATGGCGGCGCCGTGCGAGGCACCGGGCATGTCGAAGGAAATCGTCCAGGGGGTGGCTTTACCCGCGGGAGGTCCGCCGCCGCGGCCAAAGCCGCGCGCTGCTGGGCGCGTGGTCCCGGGCGAGATGGTGGGCATGGCCGTCGGGCGCGGCGCGGCGGGGGCATCGGACACATGCGGCACCTGCTCAAAGAACCAGTCGCGGGCCGGGTCGCTCTTGCCGATCACGAAATGAACGTCATTGGGGAACAGCTTGGCATACACGCCGGCCATGCCGTCATGGAAATAATCGTCTCCCTTGGCAAATTTCGAGCCGCTGCGATTGGGAACGCCGATCTGCCAGACTTGCTTTCCGTGGCGCACCGGCGTCCATTGCAATACGCCTAAATCCAGTGACTTGCCTGCTTCAACGGTGATATTGGTCTGCGCGTATTCGCCCAGCACTCCATCAGCAATCGCGTGCAACGTGTATTGACCGGGCCGCACATTGGGAATCGTGAACGATCCATCGGCGTCGCCGCGCACCCAGAACTCGTAGTATTTGGCGTCCGTCTGCCAGTCGATATCGCGAGGCGAATTCACCGCCGCCGGCCGCGGCAGAGGGATGGTGTAGTCGGGATGGCTCAGCCCCACGCGCAGGCGCGGGAGCGATTTATCCGACAGGTTCAAACTCGCCGCCGAAGCGGTGTCGCCGAGCAATCCCGGATCGTTCAAAACGAGGCGGCCGCTGACGGTTCCGCGCTGATCGCGATGCGGATAATCCACGCCATCCACCCAGTCATAGGGCCATTTTGTCTTTTCGCGGTCGGCTTGTGCGATCGCATCCGCCCAGAGCACCTGCGGATTGCCGCCGCTGTTGCAGTAGAGCAGGAACGGCCCGATCACCTTGGTCCAATGTTCCCCCTTGGCCACGTCCACGCTGCCGCCGCCGTAATGGCTGCTGCGCCAATAATTCAGCACGCACGGCGCAGCGATGGCGTTGGTGTCGCGGTGGCACTCAAACTCTACTTTGGTCGGCGGCCCAGTCAGGTATTCGGCCGACGGATTGACGATAAAGAACCCCACGTTTGCTGTCGTGCTGGCAAAACCGAATGCGGGGTGCTCAAACTGCACGGTGGTGTAATTGTATTTGTCATCGCCGCGCTCGGCGGACGCGGGGTAGAGGAAATTATGATGCTGATCGACGAGCATCCAGTCAAAGAAACTGTTCAGCTTCGCGCAAAACCGGGCCTCGCCAAGCGTCGAGTTGGGATAATCCGGCTGATGCTCGAAGATCGAGTACGTGTAAACGCCGCTATCGCCGCGGCCCAGGGCATAGCGAATTTCAATATCGGAAATAAATCCGCCGCCGGGACCGGCGCCCATCGGGTTGCCGTTGGAGAGGCCCTTCATGGCAACCTCCGCGCGGTCGCCGTTGTTGGTTGCCGGGTCGATGGAGATTCGAGCCGTGGTATTGGGGCTGGTTGTATCATGCGACCAGAACCCGTACTGGTGATCCGTGAAGGGCGCGAAGCCGCGCGTATTGGCTCCCGGCGGGTCGGTCTTTAAGTCGGGCTGGCCGTCGGGTCCCATGACGGTGGCGAGCATCTCCTTGCCCTTGTATTGCAGTGAGATTAAATCCCCGGATTTGCTGCTGACCAAAGCCCGGACGATTCCGTTGTCCAAAACATAGCCGACGTCGGTGGCGGTGACGGTCACCGGGGCGGGCGGCGTCTGCCCCGGCGCCCAGCGCGGAAGGGCGAACGAGACGATGAATATGCCGACAATCGCCGCCCATTTCCCCATGCGCATCGACATCGTTTTACTCCTCAAGCCTGTGCAACGTACTTATGTCAGTGCTTCTTACATCGAATACAGATCGAGGCGGCCGTGCGTTGCGACAGAAAGCCTTACCCCCTCACGGCGTCGGCGCCGGCGGGCCGAGCCATTCGGTCAAAAACGGCTTCATGGCCTCGGCCCAGATGGTGTATCCCTTGTCCGATGGGTGCAGATTGTCCCTTCCCATGACGCCGGGGATCAGCTTTCCGTCGGTGTCGGCGAGCTGATTATTAATGTTCAAAAACTTCACCTGGTTCCCGTCGTCGAGCTTGGCGATCATCGAGTTCAGTTCATTCACGCGATCCATCAGCGGCGTGGAAGATTTGGCCGCGTCACCGCGCGGGAAAACCGCCATGAGCAGGATGTGCGCCTGGGGCTCCTTCTCCTTGAGCAGGTCAACGATGGCTTTCACGCCTTTGAAGGTATCGCGCACGGTGTTTTCGAGGTAGGTCGTATTCTGCGGCAGATTATTAGTGCCGATGAGGAGGACAATCACCTTGGGCGTCACGCCGTCA
This sequence comes from Tepidisphaeraceae bacterium, assembly GCA_049511115.1. Taxonomy (GTDB): domain Bacteria; phylum Planctomycetota; class Phycisphaerae; order Tepidisphaerales; family Tepidisphaeraceae; genus JBEKYH01. The sequence continues at coordinate 10,524 of JBEKYH010000120.1, forward strand.
AGTTCGCCGTTTTCGAGCCGCCAGAGGACATGCTGGGTGCGGTCGCCGCTGATGCCAAAATCGCCGGCCTTCCAGCCAGCAAAGGATTTGTCCCAATTGGCCTTGTGCGTATGCTGCCAGAAATCGGTGATGGAATCGCCGAGCATGTAGAGATCGATATTTCCGCCCTTGGCCATGGCGACGTATTGATTATGCAGCCGCATAAATCCCGCATCCGGCTGGCCAGTCCGGGTAACCTTGGGCGTCGCGATGTCGGGGGCCTCAAACCGTAAGACAGGAGCGGGCCGCGTCGTGGCGGCGGGGCGGGTGGTGGCGTCCTGGGCGAAAAGGGTGGGCGATTGGATCAATAGGGCGGTCATCAGCAGTAGTGACGGGAGGATTCGGTTGGTTCGATGCATGGATGTGGTTCTCCTTCGCGTTGAGGGGCGATTATGCGGAGGGATTAGGCGGTTTGCTAGTCTGGATTGCCGGAAATCCGCAGCGGGATAAGATATGGGCGTGCCGCGCATTGTCGATCGAGAGTTGGTTCAGCAACTGGCCGACGCGTTGGCTATATGGGGGAAACGCTACCGGCTGTTATGCGTAAAATGTGGGAAAGACTCTCGACTCCAGAGTCGTAAGACCACCCGCGAGGACGCTGGGAGACATTTCATGGAACAGGGATGGCGGTATTCTGCTGGAATACCGGTGTGCCCAAATTGCGGCAAGGAATCAGATCGTGCCCAATAATCGCGACTACCGCTTTGACATCACGGCTCCCACCGAAGACCGTCGGCGCGAGTTCAAGAGATCGGGTCCATGGAATCAATTAAAATTTAAGATAGCGCGCGCCGCGCTCGCGATGGCGAATACACACGGCGGGGGGCTAATTGTCCTCGGCGTGCAAGACGACGGCCAAGGATGTACGCCGGCGGGTATGAGCGGGGATCACATGGAAACTTACAACGATGATGAAATTAAAACTTTCGTTAATCAGCACGCGGACCCATATGTAAGTTGCTCAATTTATCGTGCGGCCATTGATGAGAAGAAGTTCATTGTTATTGATGTGGCGGAATTCGAAGAATTCCCGGTTGTTTGCAAACGCAGTTGTAACGACGAAAAGAAT